>CAYQFC010000031.1:0-8779 GCA_964416585.1 uncultured Aliarcobacter sp. | reverse complement strand
ATATAGTGAAAAATATTTGAGAGATTTTATTAGAGATTAATTTTTATGGCGAGAGGGTAGAGGAATCGAACCTCTCACGGCGTTTACACAAAAACCGTCAATCAGATTTGAAGCCTGTGGTGCTCACCAGATACACAAACCCTCCATAAAGGTTAAAATAGTATAATAATACTCTTTAAAAATATATAAAGGTAAAAAAAATGTTACTAAAATCCATTCCAAAGGTTGATAAGTTTATCACAAACAAAGCTTTTGAAGGATTATCAAAAACTTTAATAACAAAAATCACAAAAGAAGTTTTAGAAAATCTGAGAGTTGAAATATTAAATAAAAAGATAGATAGTTTTGATGAACAAACTCTTATTTCAAATGTTTTAAGAAAGTACGAAAATCTTACACAATCTTCACTAAAACCAGTTATAAACGCAACTGGAATTATTGTGCATACAAACTTAGGAAGAAGTTTGCTTGATGAGAGCCTATTTAAAAATGCAATAACAATAGCAACATCTTATAATAATCTTGAATATAGTTTAGAAGAGGGAAAAAGAGGAGAGAGATACGAACACATCACAAAATCTCTACAAGCACTCACTTCTTGTGAAGATGCTTTGGTTGTAAACAACAATGCAAGTGCTGTTTTTCTAATCCTTAATACATTTTGCAAAAATAAAGAGGCTGTTCTTAGCCGTGGAGAGCTTGTTGAAATTGGTGGAAGTTTTAGAGTTCCTGAAGTTATGACTCAAAGTGGAGCTATATTAAAAGAGATTGGAACTACAAATAAAACTCACCTAAGAGATTATGAAAATGCTATAAATGAAAATACAGCTATGCTTATGAAGGTTCATAAATCAAACTATAGTATTGAAGGGTTTTTTAGTGAAGTTAGCTTTGAAGATATATCAAAACTAGCACAAAAAAATGGCTTAATAGACTATTTTGATATGGGAAGTGGACATATTTTTGATTTACCTTTTAATTTAAGCAAAGATGAGCCTTCTATTCTTGAACTTATGAAATCAAATCCAAGTTTGCTTAGTTTCTCAGGAGATAAACTTCTAGGAAGTGTTCAAGCTGGAATTATAGTTGGGAAAAAAGAGTTAATAGCAAAATTGAAAAAAAACCAACTCTTAAGAATGTTAAGAGTTGATAAAATTACTTTAGCACTTTTAGAAGAGAGTTTGAATATCTATTTAAAAAATGAGTTAGATAAAATTCCAACTTTAAAAATGCTAAATACAAAGCTTGAAGTTTTAGAACAAAGAGCAAATATTTTAAAAAATAGTATAGATAACTTTATAAAATGTGAAGTAATAAAAAGCTCTACAATGGTTGGTGGTGGTACAACTCCAAATAAAAAAATCCCTACTATTGCTTTAAGCCTTGAATATAAAAACCTAAAAGCAAATGAGATAGAAAAAATTTTAAGAAAAAATCTAATCATAAGTAGAATTGAAAATGACAAAGTACTGCTTGATTTTAGAACAATATTAGAAAAAGATATAGCTAATATTGAAGAGATACTAAAAAAAGAGTTTAAAAATGTCTAATATTATAATAGGAACTGCTGGTCATATTGACCATGGAAAAACTGCACTAATTCGTGCTTTAAATGGTTTTGAAGGTGATAGCACAAATGAAGAGAAACAAAGAGGAATAACTATTGATTTATCTTTTTCAAACCTTACAAGAGCTGAAAGAAACATAGCTTTTATAGATGTTCCAGGTCATGAAAAACTTATAAAAAATATGATTGCAGGGGCTTTTGGTTTTGATTATGTTATGCTTGTTGTGAGTGCAAAAGAGTCTCTTATGCCTCAAACTATCGAACATATCGAGATTTTAGAGCTTTTAGGAGTAAAAAACCTAATTTTAGTAATATCTAAAAAAGATTTGGTAGATGAGCAGACTTTAACTCTTCACCAAAACAAAATCTTAGAGTTTTTAGGCAATTTTTCATTTAATATAAAATTTGTAAAAGCAGTATCAATTTATGATGAAAAGTCTATTGAAGAGCTTAAAACTACCCTATTTTCAATAAATAGTAGCACAAAAGAGGAAGAAAATTTCTTTAGATACTATATAGATAGAGTTTTTAGTGTAAAAGGAATTGGAACAGTGGTTACTGGAACAGTTTTGGGTAAAAAAATTGAACTTGAAGAGAAAGTTTTTTTACCACACTTACAAAAAGAGACAAAAATAAAAAATATTCAAATACACAATCAAAATGTACTTGAAGCAAATATCTCAAACAGAGCCGCTTTAAATTTAGCAAATATCGATATAAACTCTATAAAAAGAGGAGATATTATCACTAAAAAAGGCTTTTTAAGGGGATTTGATACTATTGATATATCTTTTAAATGCCTAAAAAACAAGAAACTAAACCACAATCAAGCATATACACTATTTATTGGTTCAAAAAAACTAGATGTAAAAGTTTTACTATTTGGCTCTCTAACAACTCTTGAAAGTGGATATGCAACTATAAAAGCAGATGAAAAAATCTACTCTATTTTTGGAGAAAAACTAATTTTGCGAAATTCAAATGATACAATTTGTGGTGGGATTGTACTAAATCCAATTTATGACCCAATGAATAAAAATCAAAAAATAAAACTTTTAACTTATCTTTTACAAAAAGATTTTAAGAACTCTTTTAAGACTCTACTTGAAGCCCATAAAAAAGGCTTAGGAGTTATATCTTCTACTCAAAGATTTGCACTTTCACATGAAAATTCACTAGAGTTTGCAAAAAATTTAAATGATGTTTTTATAGATGAAAAAGAGCTAGTTATCTATCCAATATCTACAAAAAATGAGATAAAAAAGTTTATAGAAAATATATATAATAAAAACTCTTATGCCCTACTTTCAAGCTCTTCAATCAATTTGCGACTTGCTTGGGCTAGTATTGAGTTTATAAATAGTGCTTTAGATGATTTAGTAGAAAATGGCTTTTTAGTAAAAGAGAATCAACTATATAAAAGTGCAAATATCAAAGAAGATATTACAAAAGAGTTAGAAAATATCTTTTGTGAAAGACTAAAACAAGAAGATATAATGCCAACAGCTCCATACAATATTTACGATGATTTGGATATTGATAGAAAATTAGGAGATGATATTTTAAAATCACTTACAGCAAAAAAAGATGTTATCAGACTTCAGCACAATCTTTTTATACATAGCCAAAGTCTAAATAAAATTCTAAAAACTATGAGAGAAATCATCAAAGAAGATGGTTTTATAGAGATTTCTAACTTTAAACAAAGATTTGATTTAAGTAGAAAATATCTAGTTTGCTATTTGGACTATTTGGATAATTTTAGTGATATTAAAAAACTTGAAAACAAAAGAGTATTTGCCTAAATGATTTTGACAAAAGAGCAAGAAAATATTGTAAATAGCTCTTTGGAGTCATTTAAAATAAATGCAGTTGCTGGAAGTGGTAAAACTACAACTTTGCTACTTTATGCACAAAAAAATCCACATCTAAAAATTTTATATCTTGCTTATAATAAATCTTTGCAAATATCAATTTTGGAGAAATTAAATACTTTTAAAATTCAAAATCTTCACACAAGCACCATTCACTCTTTGGCATACAACAAAACAAGAGCTTTTGATTATAGTTTAACAAATGAACTTAAGCCTCATATTTTAGATAGATTTTTAAGCTATTATGAACTAGATAATAATCAAAAAACTTTCTATGCTTCAAACTTGTATTTGGCTGTTTTAAAGGATTTAGTAAACTTTTATTGTAATTCAAGCCTAATAAATATTGATGAAAAATTAATTGATGCTTTTATAAAACAAAGTGATTTTGAAGCACAATATTTAGAATTAATAAATAAAAAAAAGTCTAAACTCCTAGAACATCTAAAAGCTGTTTTAGGGGCCATGAAAAGAAAAGAGATAGAAGCTACTCACGATTTTTACCTGAAAATGTACTATTTAAGTAAAAATTTAAGCAAAGATATAAATTATGATCTGATTTTAATTGATGAAGCCCAAGATATAAGCGATGTAATGATTGCAATTGTTGAAAATTTTGGAAAGAAAAGAGTTTATGTAGGAGATAGTTTTCAACAAATTTATAGCTTTAGATATGCCACAAATGCTCTATTTAAAATTGATTTACCAGCTTATAATCTAAGTCATAGCTTTAGATTTTCTAACTCATATGCAAAAACTTTAGAAATATTACTAAATAAAGCTTATACTTTAAATGGAGGTAAAAAATTAGTTTTACACGGAATAGATAGTAGCACAAAAGTTGGTTTGGAGTTTATAGATTTTTCTAAACAATTTACTGTAATTTCAAGAACAACATTTAATTTAATGCAAGAGATTATAAAATATATAAATTCTAAGAAAAAACTATACTTTGAAGGTGGTTACTCTTCTTACTCTTTTATGAATCAAACTGTATATTCAATTTTTTATCTTAAAAATAGAAAAAATGAGAAAATAACTATTGAAGAACTAAAAAATTTCTCATCAATATACGAACTTGAAAGCTTTGCAAAAGAGACAAAAAATCAAGAATATTTAAATATAATAAAATTTATAAATACTTATGGTGATAATATTTTTGAAATAAACAATAAAACAAAAAGTTTGGTAACCACTATAAAAGAAGAGGCAGATATTATTTTTACAACCACTCACAAAGCAAAAGGGATGGAGTATGAGCAAGTTATTATGCTTGATGATTTTATTAGTAAAAAAGATATATTAAACACAAAAAAATCTTTAAGTTATAGCCAAATAAACGAAGAGTTAAATATATTTTATGTAGCAAGTACAAGAGTAAAAAAAGCTATATCATTGGCAAGTTTGGAGTAGAATGGAAAATAGATTAAAATCAATACTTTTTTTATTAGTTTTTATATTTTTTTCAATAATAATTTTTTTTATAAATATAGAAAATGATAGAAAACTTCATAGTTCATTCTATTTTTGGGAAACCAACTATAATCTAAAGGATATAAAAGAGAAGCTTTATATAAAAGTTTTAGATATAAATTACTCAAATAAACTTGAAGTTATAAAAACAAATTTCATAGAAAAAGCCCCTGAAAACTATATTCCTATAATATTTATCACAAACAAAACCTTTTTAAAAGAGGATAGCAAAATAGTTTTAGAAGAGATTTTGAAATATTTAGAGAATTTAGAGTTTGATGAAGTTCAAATAGATTGCGACTGGAGTGATAGCACAAAAAATAACTATTTTTTATTCTTAAAAGAGCTAAAAAATAGAACCAATAAAAAACTAAGCACCACAATAAGGCTTCACCAAATAAAATATTTTAAAAAAACAGGTGTTCCACCAGTTGATTATGGGGTTTTAATGTATTATAATATGTCAAATCTAGCAGATTTCAATACAAAAAACTATGTTTTAGATAATATTGAAGCAAAAAAATATCACTACAATTTTAAAAATTATCCACTAAAATTAAAATTAGCACTTCCACTTTACTCTCAAGCAGTCCAATTTAGAGATAAAAAAGCTGTTAATTTATTTGAAAATATAAAAGAATATGATTTTAAAGAAAATTTTGAGAAACTAGAAAACAATCTATACAAAGTTACAAAAAGCCACTACTTTAAAGGAAAATATATATATAAAGATGATATTTTTAGATTTGAAGATAGTAGCGAAAGTGAGCTAAAAATTGCACTAAATGACTTTTTTAAACTTAGCAATAATAGTTTTAATGAAGTTATTTTTTACACAATTAAATATAAAACAAAGTATAATTTGCAAAATTTATTAAACAATTAGGAAAAATAATGTTTTTAAAAACTCTATCTCTATTTTTAACAATAAAATTATCGCTTTTTGCTTGTGCTGATTATTGGGATCCAACCAGCATAAACTATATGTTTTTAGAAAAAAAAGATAATATTTTTTTGGAATATAGCGAAGATTTAAACGATGCAGCAATATACAACACAATTCTTTGGGAATATGAGAAAAAAAATAAAGAAGAGAATTTAAAAGAGTGGCAAAAAGAGTTAAAAAACCAATATTCCATAGAACAAATAGAAGATTTTTTATATAATAAAAATCTTATAAATCTTGAAAATAGCGATATTAAAGAGTATATTAATTTTGTCCAATCTCAAGAAGAGTGTGCTAATTCAAATAGTTTTAATGATATTCAATCAAGATGTTCAAATTTTGTATCTAAAGCTTTAAAAAAACTTGAAGCTTCAAAATCAGAGTTTTTAAAACAAAGATACTTTTTTTTAGCTTTGAGATTGGCACACTATTACAAACAAAATCCAATAGAAATTTATAAAAAATATTATAGTTTGCTTGAAAACTCAAACTCAATTGCAAAATCTTGGGTTGATGCTTTGTATGCTGGAGCATTAGTGAAAAATGGACAAAAAGCAGATGGTGTTTATATGTTTACAAAGCTATTTCCGCAAAGTATAAACTCTCATTTAGCCCTATATAACTTTTTTCATATAAGAAATGATAATGAGTTTTTAGAGCTTTTAAATCTTGCAAAAACAAATGAAGAAAAAGAGAAGTTTTATGCTCTTAGGGCCTTAGATAGTGCAAGTAACTCTATTGAAGAGATGCAAAACATATATAATCTTGATAAAAATTCAAAATGGCTTGAATTTCTAATGTATAGAGAACTTTTAAAATCTCAGATTTTTTTTAATACTTATGACTATTTTGATGAAAGTAGTGAAAATAAAAATTTATTTTATGATAAATATATAAATTTTTTAAACTCTCTAGAGTTAGAAAATAGCTACTTAAAAAATTTAAGTTTGGTATATTTTAATATCTACAAAAATGATTTTATAGAAGCAAACAGGGTTTTAGACTCTCTTTTAGAGAAAAATAGAAATTCACATGAAGTACAAACAGTTTCATATATTTTATATCTTAACTCTTTGGAGAGTATAAATAAAAAAGATGAAAATGTAATTATAGAAAAAATTGAAAAATTAATAGATGAAAAGCATACTTCAAATGCAATTTATGATTATACATTAGATGTTTTATCAAAACTGTATAAAAAACAGGGTTTGGATTTTAATCTTTTCTTAGCTACAAATTCACAATATATTGATTACACAACTCTTGATTTAGAAAAATTTAAAGTTTTTGAAGAGTTCTTATCAAAACCTCAAGATTCAAAACTAAAAACATATTTACAAACAAGATTTAAAAATCTAATAGACAATGATGGTGAGTTCTCTTATGCAAAAATAACATTATTAATAAATAATCTAAAATTCAAAGAAGCTCTTCAAACAAATCTTAAAACTCTTGATTATATGATTGAATACAATCCATTTAATGGGCTTATTCGTGGAAATAATAGAAGTGGAAAGAAAGAGCAATTAAGCATTAAAGAGTTTTTGGAAAAGATGATAGAGATAGAAGCCATATTAAATAATAATCCAAATAGTGTTATGGATAATTTTCTTTATGCAAATGCTTTATATAATCTTAGCTATTTTGGAAGTGCATCAAAAATAACAACAACTTATAGAAGTGTGATGTCTGTTCACACTCCAAATCTTCAAGAACAAAAGCTTAAACTAGCACTAAAACATTATGAATTAGCATTTAGTAATAGCCAAGAAAAGGAGCTAAAAGCAAAAATATTATACCAAATGTCAAAAACAAAATTGGCTTTATTTGATTTAAGTAGTAGTCAAAATGGCTATCCACAAAGCTTAGCTTGGGGTTCAAATGGAAAGAAAAAATACTATTATGGAGATGATGAAAATATTTATATAAATTTTCTACAACAAGATGGAGCTAAATATTTTGATGAACTCAAAAATAGTTATAGCAATACAAAATATTATAAAGAGCTTCTAAAAGAGTGTGGAGATTTTAGAACTTATATAAACAATAAATAAAGGATAAATATGCAGTATTTTGGAGAAATTGAGACTAAATATGAAGAGGTTTTTTTAACAAAAAGCTATATGTATTTTAATATTGATGATGAAAAAATTAGTGAAAAAGAGCTAAAAAACCTAATCAAAACAAAAGATGATAGAAAAAAAAATATAATTGGTACAGTTTTTATCTACAATCCATTAGTTACACCAATTGGCTTTGACTCAAATAAAGAGCTTTTAAGTCAGAATTTCAATGATTTTAACGAGTTAATTGAGCTAAAAGTAGAAAACTATATAACAAGCTTCAAACAAGCTATGAGTGAACACTGTATTGGCAAAATTGTAGAGATAAAAAATCTATTTAATATTATAGAAGCCCATGTAGATTCAGCAACACTTCTTAGTAAATTTAATGAGGATTTAGAAAAATATAACTCAAATCAAAACACTGAATTTGATAGAGATATTATGTATATTGATACAAAAAACTATGTACCTTATGGGAAATTTGTATATTTTTGTTGGGGCGAAAAATTAAATGAAAAAGAGTTTCCACAAATTTTTAACTATGCAAAAACTCTATATGAAAATAGTGTAAAAAGTGGTAAAAAGGTTGCTTTTGTTTATAAAAAAGAGAAAACAGCAGATGAAAGTATAAAATATCTTCAATTTTCTAATCCAATGCAAAATCTTAAAAATAAAAACTCAATATCTTTTGCTATAAAAAGATCTTTTGATACTTTCCCACCTATTCCAGCTTTTTATGAATAATTCCATAAAAAGCTATTTATTTTAGCTAAGTTTAATTATTAAAAGTATATAATTCCGTCCACTTAAATTAATGGGGTATCGCCAAGCGGTAAGGCAACGGTTTTTGGTA
>CAYQFC010000030.1:0-8900 GCA_964416585.1 uncultured Aliarcobacter sp. | reverse complement strand
CCAACTGAGCTACTCCCGCATCTTTTCCTAAAAAAGGAATGAAATCATATCTAAAAAAATATTAAATAAAACTTAATATTTTAGCTGGTGGGTCGTGAAGGACTCGAACCTTCGACCACTCGGTTATGAGCCGAGTGCTCTAACCAGCTGAGCTAACGACCCAGTGGCGGACAGTGAGGGATTTGAACCCTCGGTACCGTTGCCAGTACGTCTCCTTAGCAGGGAGGTGGTTTCAGCCACTCACCCAACTGTCCGTTTTTTCTGATTTATGAAATCAGGACGGGAATTATAAGAGAAAATCCCTTATAATTCCCTTAATTTTAAAAATATTTATAAACTTTCTAAAATTTTCAGAACAACTTCTCTTGGATTCTCACTTTTATATATAGGTCTTCCAACCACAATAAAATCTACAAGATTTTCTTTTGAGAATGATATATCTGCAACTCTTTTTTGATCACCACTATCTTCTCCAAAAGGACGAATTCCAGGACATAAAGTTATAAAATCTCCATTTGTACTATTTTTTATATCAAGACTTTCGAAGGCACTACAAACAACACCATCAAGCCCTGCTTTATATGTAGAAACAGCAAATTCTCTTGCTTTTTTATCTATATCTTCTCCATAAATAGTTTTAAAACTATCATTATCAAAAGATGTAAGAGCAGTTACTGCTAAAACCAAAGGTCTGTTTGGAATATCTTTGATTCTACTCATAACTGTTTGCATAGCTTCACTTCCAGCACTTGCATGAACATTAAACATATCAACCAAACCAAATTTAGATATATCAAAAGCTGCATCTGCCATTGTATTTGGGATATCATAAAGTTTTAAATCTAAAAAAATTTTAAAGTTTGGGTTTATAGCTTTTATATCCTCTAAAAATCTTTTCCCATCTCTTAAATATGTTCTAAATCCAACTTTTAACCAAATATCAAAATCCTTTAATTTTTCAACTAAAGTTAGATTTTCAAAAGAACTTTCCAAATCCAAAGAGACACAAAGTTTCATATCTTTTTTCATATTTAAGCCTTTTTTACTTGGTCTAAAATTGCATTTATAAACTTTGGTGCACCATCACTTGCTAGTTTTTTAGATAGCTCTATTGCCTCATTTATTACAACAGCTTTTGGTAAACTCTCAAATAAAATTTCATAAATTGCAAGTCTTAAAATAGATTTTTCCACACTTCCAACATCTTCAATTGTACCTTGAGTAATAAAAGCCACAATTTGCTCATCTATTGCTTCAAGATTTTGTATTGCTCCGTGAAAAAGATTTAAAGCAAACTCTTTTTGCTTGTTTCTTATTTTTTTCTCTTCAAGTAAATCATCTATAAATTTTACAATCTCAACATTACCCAAATCATATGCATACAAAAGCCCAATTACAGACTCTCTTGCTTGTGTTCTTGTTGCCAAATTATTTTTCCATTTCGCTATATAAATCTAGCATCTCTATTATTGTAACCATAGCTTCCGCACCTTTGTTTCCAACTTTTGAACCAGCTCTTTCAATTGCTTGCTCAATCGTATCTGTTGTTAAAACACCATTTGATACAGGTTTTCCATATTTTAAAGCAACTGTTGCTATTCCTTTTGTTGCTTCTGCACTAATATAATCAAAATGTGGTGTAGCTCCACGAATAACAGCACCAACACAACAAACAGCATCATATTTTCCACTAGCTAATGCTTTTTCTAGTGCAAATGGAATTTCAAAAGCCCCTGGAACCAAAATCAAATCCAGATTTTCTTCATTTCCGCCGTGTCTTTTGAAAGCATCCTTTGCACCTTCAACTAATCTATCTGTTATTATATGGTTGAATCTTCCATTTATAATAGCTACTTTTTCATTTCCTTTTAGTCTTAAAATACCTTCTATTACTCTCATTTTCTTCTCCAAAAACTTTTCAATAAGTGTCGATTATACATAATTTGGGCTTAAGGTTTGAAAAATTATAAATATTGTAAACTCAAATAAATAATTATGCAAGGTTATATTATGGAAAAAGTTTTAGGATTGGATTTAGGAACAAATAGTATAGGATTTTCACTTTTAGAGCTAGAAGAAAAAGATGGAGTTACAATTTTTAATGAATTAGCTTCAAATAGTATCATTTTTAGTGAATATGTTTTGGCTGAATAGAGAAGAGCTTTTAGAAGTGGTAGAAGAAGAAACGAAAGAACTAGCAGAAGAAAAGAGAATATTAGAAAACTCTTAAACTATTTTGGTTTTGCTTCAAGCGATATTTTAAATAACCCAATAGAGTATTTTAACAATCTTACAAAAGAGTATAAAGAGCCATATACTTTAAGAGAAAAAGCAGTAAATGGTAAAAAATTAAATAAAGATGAGTTTACTTTTGCACTTTATACAATAATTTCAAGAAGAGGATATACAAATCTTTTTGCTACAGAAGATGATGAAAAAAAAGCAGATGAAAATCAAAAAATAAATAGCGCAATATCTTCAAACAAAGCTATTTATAAAACAAATAACTATCAATTGCCATCTCAAGTTTTAACTATAAAAAAAGAAGAGTTAGAAAAAGATGGTTTTATAAATATAAATATTAGAAACAAAAAAGATAGCTATGAAAATTCACTAGATAGAAATCTTTGGCAAGAAGAGTTAGAGTTTCTTTTAAATTCACAAAAAGAGAACAAAGAACTTTTTAAAGATAAAAATATTTTTGAAGAGTTTAAAAATAAAATAATAAATGGAATAAATGAGAACTCTTTAGGAGTATTTGAGCAAAGAGATTTGAAAAGTGTTGAAGATATGGTTGGTTTTTGTAGTTTTTATAACTACTATTCACAAACTCCACAAAAAAGAGTTGTAAATGCACATATAAAAGCTATTGAGTTTGTATTAAGGCAAAGAGTTGAAAACTCTATTTTGGGAAATTTGATAATAAATAAAAAAACAGGAGAGTTTGTTTCACTATCAAATGAAGATATAGAAACTACTATAAATTTTTGGCTAAAAACTCCAAATGCTCAAAAAATAACTACAAAAAATATATTCAAAAATGCTGGAATTAAAGATTTAGAGATAAAAACAGCAGACAAACAAGATGATACCATTCCAGTTTTGTCATATAGGCTGGATTCATCATAGTTAGTTCTATGTTTGTTGTAGAAGTTAAATCCCTATCTTCTACTTTTAGATATGGATTTGGTTTAGTTTTCTCATCTACTTTTACATAAACTCCACCATGTTTTGCATTCCAAAGCCTTGTAATTTCGATAGTTTTTGATACAAATTCAGCTCTTGCTGTTATTTTATCTAATAGCTTTTCATCTACTAATTTTAAATTCCACCAAGCAGATATCAAAACTATCGCTCCCCAAAACAAAGCAACAATAAAATATATATAAAACTTCCTCATTTTAATTTCCTAGTATAATCTAAATATAAAATTTCAAAATCCTCTGATTTTATAGGTTTACTAAACAAATACCCTTGATACAAGTCACAAGATATTGATTTTAAATACTCCAATTGATTGCTATATTCAACACCTTCAGCAACTATTTTCATATCAAGCATTTGCCCCATTTTTACAATAGTTTCTATAAATATCTTACCTTTTTTACTTAAACTATCATCTATAAAAGATTTATCTATTTTTAGATAGCTTATAGGATATTTTTTCAAATAAGATAAAGAAGAATAGCCTGTACCAAAATCATCTAAAGATATATTAAATCCAAAATCATGCAATCTTTTCAATCTATTGTATACGAAATCATTGTTATCTATTAATATATATTCTGTTATTTCTAATATTATTTTCTTTGGATCTATATCTTTATTTATAACTTTTTTTATCAAATCTTCTGCAAAGTTTTTTTGTAAAAACTGTTTTACTGATATATTAATAGAGATAGATATATCTATATTCATCTCTTTCCATTTTAAATATTGCCTTAAAGCTTCATCAACAATCCAATCTCCAAGCTCTAATATAAAATCATTCTCTTCAGCCAAAGCTATAAACTCATTTGATGGAATATATCCTTTTACAGGATCAATCCATCTTATAAGTGCTTCTACTCCTATTATTTTAGAAGATTTAACATCAACTTTTGCTTGATAATATAGTTTGTAGTAGTTATTTTTTAAAGCATCTTTCATATCATTGTTTAATTTTATAACTCTTAAAATAGATTCATTTAGCTCTTTTGTAAAAAAACGATACCTATTTCTTCCATGTTTTTTTGCTTCATACATAGCAATATCTGAGTTTTTCATCAAAGATATTAAATCTTCTCCATCTTGTGGATACAAAGCTATTCCAATACTACAAGTTGTTTCAACCAAGTGTGTTTGTATAAGCCAAGGTTTTGCAAGTTCATCTTTTACACTATTTATAATATCTATAAGTTCAAGTTTTGATTTATAATCTTGAATTATCAATACAAACTCATCTCCACCAACTCTTGCTACAAAATCGTTTTCTTTTAAAACATTTTTTAAAACAGTTGATACATTTTTTAATAGCTCATCTCCTATATGATGCCCTAAAACATCATTTACATTTTTAAAATGATCTAAATCTAAAAATAAAAAAGCAAATTCTTCCTTTCTTTTTTTTGCAGCTGGAATTAATCTTCCTATAAATTCATTTAATGAATTTCTATTTGCTAATCCACTTAAAGAGTCTGTTCTTGCCATTAAAAATAGCTCTTTTTTCTCATTTTCAAGTCTAGTAAAGGAATCAACCATTGAATGCCTTATGGACTCAAGCTCTTTTATTTTAAAAGTTCGTGGTATTTTTGTATTGTAATAGGCTAATTGTCTTAATTTTTCAAGTGGAATTGAAATATATTTTTTGAAAATAAAATATAGAATTAACAATAAAAATATAGGTAAAATTAAAAAATATAGGTAAAAATCATATCTATTTTTTACAAAATATGAGTCTATTTCCTCTTTATTTATCATATATATCAAATCTAAAGTTCTTCTATTGTTTTGTTCAAAAAACTCAATATTCTCTTTTATGTAGCTAATTTTTATCAATTTTTCACTAAAAGTTTCTATTTCACTTAATATTAAATCACTATTTATAGTTTTTATTTTTGGATCTGTAGCAAGAAGAAGTTTATCATCATCAAAAACTAAAATAGCCTTTAAAAAATGGCTGTTTGCAGCTACATTTCCCAAAAGTGATCTAAAAAGTAAAATATCCTCTTTTTTATTCATCATTTTAGAAATAGTATATGCTTTCTCTTTTATATCATGTTGCATTGTTGTAAAAATTACTTTCGAAGTTTGCTCATCTTGTACTTTAAAATAGTAATAAAATATTGTACTTAATAGTATAAAAAGCAAAACTATAAAAAATAGTATAAATCTTTGAATAGTAAATATCATAATATATCTTTTATTGGGATATTATGGGCTTTTAAATTATCTATTATAGCTTCACTTGGGTTTTTATTTATCCACTTTATTTTTTGTGTACTCTCTATAAAATCTTCATATTTTGTATCATACAGATAATCTTTTATAAGTTCATAATACTCTTTTGGGTTTTTATGAAGCTCTTCTACTGCAATATCTATTATATTTTTAAGCTCTTTTAACTCTGAATAATATTTTATTAAAGTATCTTTTGAAGTAAACATAGCATCTATTACCAATAAATCATCACTATCTTTTGTTGATAGCAAAGTTTTTAGACCATTTTTTTCTAAAACAATATTATATGGATTGTAGGTTATTACTATAGCAGAATTTTTAAAAACTTTTTGTTCTGCTATAAATGATTGATCCTTATTTATATAATTAAATTTTTTATCATTTAGCTTATATTTTGCTATAAAATCTTCAAAAATCATATAATTTATAGAGTTTACTTCCAAAAAAACATCTATTATTCCTTCTTCAGTTTTTAACTCATCTATACTTTTATTTGACATTACAACATCACCACCATCAGATTTGTTTAATAGCATAATAGGTATTACTTTATTATTTGTTTTTAAACTCTCTTTATACTCATATTGTGTTCCTAAAAAAACATCCGCATGAGTTGATTTATATGTATATAAACTCTCACTTAAAGACACAACACTTAGCAATTTTATATTTAAAGCATCCAAATATCCAAGCTCTTTTGCATAAAACAACGGTGTATAGCCTATCCAATTTGATGTAACAATTTTTAGTTCATCTTTTTTATCTTTACTACAAGATATAAAAAATATAGATAAAAATATCAATATAAACACTTTTTTCATCTAGTTTTTCTCCCCTTTATTGATAACAATTTTGTTTCTTCCTGTGTTCTTAGCCTTATATAAAGCTTCATCAGCTTTTTTTATAAGAGTATCTATATCATCATTTTTATTTGAAATTGCTATTCCAAAACTACTTGTAAGATTTTTAACTCCTGTAAAACTGTAAGTTTCAACAGCTACTCTCATTTTTTCACCAATTTTATATAAATCATCTTCTAAAGTAGATTTTATAATAGCTATAAACTCTTCTCCACCCCATCTATAAACTAAATCATCACTTCTTAAACTAGCTTTTGTAACATTAGAAAACTCTTGCAAAACAATATCTCCAATATCGTGTCCATAAGTATCATTTACCTTTTTAAAAAAATCAATATCATATAAAATTAAACTATATTTATAAAGTTCTTCTTTACTTACAATAGCTTCTATATCTGTATTAAATTTTGCTCTATTATTTAATCCCGTTAAAATATCTGTATATGCTTTTTTTATAAATATATTTTTCTCAATAAAATTTACTCTTAAAAAATAAAATATAATTATAGAAAACAGTACAAGATTAAATACCAATAAATTAATATATAACTCTTTTTTAAGTTCAAAAATAGAACTATCTTTTGAATATGAAACCAAATATGTATTTACACTTTTATCAAAATCAGGTATAGCTAAAAAATTTAATATATAGTTATTATCATCGATATTTAAGGGAATAGTAAAACTTTTGAAACTATTTAATTGTGGTAATTTCAACTTTTTAATCTTTGCATCTATCTTTGATAAACTTGCTTTATCTATAATTTGTACTTCGCAAGTATAAATTTTTTCTTCATAAAAATCATCGCTTAGTGGTGAAATTTTATAGTTCTCTTCCAAAGATTTTGAAAATAACTTTTTATCTACATATTTTTTAGAAATAATAAGCTTATATTCATAAGGAAATATTTTATGTAAAGTGTGATGAATAGTTTCAAAAGAGTTTGATAATTCAACTGTTCCTAAAAATTCATTATCTATTATAATGGGAAAAACATTTCTAAATCCATTTTGTACTTTACCCTCTTCAAAACCAAACTGTAATTTTTTTGTATGATTTGCCTCTTTTATTGTAGCTCTAACATTTAATAAATTATCTCCAAAATTCTCTTTTGAGTGAAATCTTAGAAAACTATTTCCATCTTTATCGTGAAAATGTAGCTGTCTGAATCCATGATTTACCAATCTTTTATAAGTATTTTCAAATATAGTATAAAGCTCTTCTCTTGAGCTATTTTTTATGCTTTCATCATCGCTATTCATATTTTTTAAGATATTTTTTATATCTTTTTTGCCTAAAATCTCATCTATTATAATGCTAGATGTATTTTTACTATAATATAAAAAAGAGTTTAATTGAGTTTCTAATTTTTGTATATAGCTATTTTTTATCGCTTCTTCTTTTTGATTGTTATAAAACTTTAGTGCAGAAAAAAGAGTTATTTCAAATATGAATAAAACTATTGTTAAAAAAATAATGTTTTTATATTTATTCACATTGAACCCCTGAATATGATATATGGCTACATAATAAATAATTATAAGCATATATAGTTTAAAAAATAATAAAATATTTTTTGAATTGATTTAAATCAATATAAAAAATAGATATAATAAAAACTTATTACAAAAAAGATAAAAAGGTTAAAAATGTCATATATTTTACAAGTAGATTTCCCACACAGTGGAGTTTTTGGAAAAGAGTTTAGTGAAGCATTTACAGATTTGGCAAAAGATATATCAAATGAAGATGGGCTTTTATGGAAAATTTGGACAGAAAACAAAGAGGAGCAAACAGCAGGTGGGATTTACTATTTTCAAGACTTAGTAAATGCACAAAGATATTTGGATAAACATACAAAAAGATTAGAGAGTTTTGGATACAAAGATATAAGAACAAAAATATTTGAAGCAAACAAAAATTTAAGTCATATTTCAAAAGCTAGTTTTATATAAAAGAGATATAAATTTAAAAGGGCTGGGACTTCAGTCCCAGTTCCGAAATGAAGAGTTGAAGTCCCAATTTTACAATAAAAAACTAAAATCTAAACCCAAAGCCTATATTTTCAAAGCATCTTTAATAGCAAAAATCTCATCCATCGTTTTATAAAGTTGATCAATATATAGCATATTTGGTCCATCACTTTTTGCTGATTTGGGGTCAATATGTGTTTCAAAGAAAAACCCATCAACTCCCACACTAGCAGCTGCTCTTGCCATATATGGTACAAATGAGCTATTTCCACCTGTTGTTCCACCAGTGCTTGGGATTTGTACACTATGAGTTGCATCAAAAATCACAGGAGCATATTGTCTAAGCAACAATAAATTTCTCATATCCACAACCAAAGCTCCATATCCAAAAGTATTTCCTCTCTCACAAAGCCAAACTCCAGCTTTTTGTGAGTTTTCGAAATTTACTTCGCTTACTCCTCTTGTATTTAATACCTTTTCAACAGGGTGTTTCATAGCATCAGCTGCCAAAAATTGCCCTTTTTTGATATTTATTTTTGCAGGTGTTTTTGCAGCAGCTACTAGCAAATCTGTTTGACGACACAAAAAAGCTGGAATTTGTAAAATATCCATAACTTCACCAGCAGG
>CAYQFC010000029.1:0-9390 GCA_964416585.1 uncultured Aliarcobacter sp. | reverse complement strand
AAAAAATATAAATTATATATTACAAATATCTTTTATAGCTTCTACAAACTCTTCACTATCATTTACACATTTACAAACTTTATACTCTTTTATGCCTAAGTTATTTGCAATATGCCTATATTCAATATCAAGTTCAAAATCTGTTTCAGAGTTATCAATAATAAAAGATAGTGGATAGATTACTACTTTTTCATCTTTAAAACTATTTAATTTATCTTCAAGTGAAGGCTCAAGCCACTTCATAGGTCCTACTTTTGACTGATAAGCAAGATTTATTGATTTAAAATCTATATTTTTTTCTTCTAGTTTTTTGCTTAAAATCTCAACATGTTCAATCATCTGTTTTTCATAAGGATCTCCATTATCAACAATTTTTTGCGGTAAACCATGAGCTGAAAAAATAAGATTAAACTCTTTATACTCATCTTTATTTTCAAAATTTTTTTCAAGTTCTTTAATAATCAAAGAGTTAAAAGCATCATTTTTATAAAAACTCTCAATATATCTTATATTTTGTCCAAAACTATATGGTAAAAAATCTATAAAATCTTCAATTGATGATTTTGTTGTAGTCGTAGAGTATTGTGGATAAAGTGGCAAAAGAACTATTTCGCTTATCCCATCTTTTAAAATATCAGCTATTACATCTTTTGCAAAAGGTGGAGTATATCTCATTACTTGATAGATTTTATAATCATCTATTTTATCATTACATTTCTCCACTAATTTTTCAGTCAAAGGGTTTATAGGAGAGCTATTTCCTATTAATTCATAGTTTTTCCAAGCATCATCAACTCTTCTATTTGTAATAAAAAAGGCTACTATTTTTCTTAAAAAATTACTTTTTATTGTTAAAATATTCTTATCATTAAACATATTTGTTAAAAACATCTTTAACTCATCTTTACTTCTAGCTCCACCCATATTTAATAGAACCAAAGCTTTTTTTCTATCTTGCATCTTCCAACCTTATAATTTCATCACTACACCAAGAAGCCAAATTAATATCGTGAGTTATTAGTAAAATTCCACAATTTTCTAGCAAAGAAACCAATAATTTCATTGTCTCATATGCCACAATATTATCCAAAGCAGAAGTTGGTTCATCTACTAAAAGTAGCTCAGGTTTTAATAGTATTGCTCTTAAAATAGAGCATCTTTGAAGCTGACCACCACTTAATTCATATGGTTTTTTATACAAAAGCTCAAATTCTAGGCTTAGTTTCTTTAAAATAGTATCAACTTCATCTTTAAAATCCCTTTTTATAGTATCTTTAATCTGCTCATAAATTGTATAAGTAGGATGAAATGAAGAAAAAGGATCTTGAAAAATGATAGCACAAGAGCCTCTTTTTATCTCTGCTTTTTGTGCTTTTAAATTTCCCAAAATTATCTCAAAAAGTGTTGTTTTCCCACTTCCACTTTTTCCAAAAACAGTTTTTAATTCACCTTTTTTTAATTCTAAATTAAAATTATTAAATATTAAATTCTCTTTTTTGTAATAAAATAATAAATTTTTTATCTCCAAAACACTATCCAAAACAAACCTTTTATATTTTTTTTATTCTTCACAATCATTATACAATATTAAGCAAAACTTTCAACTGCAATAGCATATTAAAGAGAAATATTAAGCATAAAAAAAGAAAAAAAAGCTAAAATACTTCTCTTAAATTTTAAGGAGAATACAATGAAAAAAATCGTTTTAGCAACAGTAGCATTAGTTGGTTTTGCATTTGCAGATGCTCCAGCTTCTTATGTATCTTGTAAAGCTTGTCATGGAGTTAAAGGTGAAGTTAATACAACTACACAAAGCAAATCTCATGTTCCAGCTAACTTATCAAAAGCTGATATTGAAAAATCACTTCATGGTTATAAAGATGGGTCTTATGGTGGAGCTATGAAAGCAATCATGAAAGGTCAAGTAGCTAAATTAACTGATGATCAAATCAAAGAATTAGCAAATTATATGGGTAAATAATCTAAATTTTTAGATTTTACTTTCAAGAAGAGGCTTTTGTCTCTTCTTTTTTTTACTTTTTTAATTTATATCTTTTTTTGCCTCTTTTATAGATTTATCCTTTTTTATAGCATCATTCAAATCATCGACACTATCAAAAAGCATTCCATTTGTCATCTTTGAAGAATCATCAAACTGTCCTGCTTTTGCAGCCCATATAAATAAAAATAACATTCCAGCTGAAATTATTAAACCTACAATTAACATAAAAAATAGTGTATCATCAATCATAAAAAACCTCTTAATTATCTAATTTTTATTCTCAAAGAGTTAAATACTACAACTAAAGAGCTTAAACTCATAGAAAGTGCTGCAAATAGTGGTATTATATACCCCATCATTGCTATTGGAATTGTAAGAGCATTATATATTAAAGAGAAAGCTAGATTCTGTTTGATATGCTTAAATGTTTTTTTAGAGATAATAAAAGCCTCTTTTAATGCACTTAATTTTGAACTCAAAAGAACAATATCTGATACCATCATTGAAACATCAGCCCCATTTCCCATAGCAATCGCAACATCACTATAACTTAAAGCCAAACTATCATTTACACCATCTCCAGCCATAACAACTATTTTTCCGCTATCTTTTAACTCTTTTATATAGTTTGCCTTATCTTGTGGGCTTAAAGACGATTCAAAATCTGTAATACCCAAAATATTGGCTATATCTTTTGCAACAAATTCATTATCTCCTGTTAGCATAATACTTTTGATATTTTGCTCTTTTAAATACTCTATTAGCTCTTTTGCATCGGCTTTTAACTCATCTTTTAGTTCAAAACTTGCAATTAACTCTTTATTTATAGCAAAATGGTATTGAGTTGTTTTTAAAGAATTAGATATTTTTATATCAAAATCTTCTAAGAGTGCCTCATTTCCACCTAAAATTTCACTTCCTTTGTAGTTGGCAAAAAGACCTTTTGCCTCTATATTTTTAATATTTTCTAACTTTACATCATTAACTTCATAACTTTTTTCAATATATTTTTTTACGGCCTTACTAACAGGATGATTTGAGCTTGATATTAGTGCATATAATATATCTATATTTATCTTATTATCTTTGAAAATATTACTATTTATAACTTCTAGTTCACCTTTTGTCAAAGTTCCAGTTTTATCAAAAACAACAACATCTGCATTTGCAAGGCTTTCTATATACTTTGCCTCTTTAAAAAGTAGCTGTTTTTTTGCTAATTCATTTATTCCAACCAAACTTGCCATTGGAGTTGCAAGTGCTAAAGCACAAGGACAAGCTATTACAACCACTGAAACGGCTGTTATAAATGATCTTTCAAACTGATTTGTATTTTCAAAATAAAACCCCAAATCCAAGCCAAAATAGTACCAAACCAAAAAAGTAATAAAGGCTATGCTTAAAATAATTAAACTAAAACCTCTTGATAAATTATTTGCAATAGTCTCAATTCTTGGCTTTTTATTTAAAGACTCTTCAAGCAAAGTTACAATAGAAGAAAATGTTGAATTTTTGAAATCTTTTGTAACTTCAAAATGGACAAGTGAATCTAAAATCACAGTTCCACTATAAATTTTATCTCCTTCTTTTTTATATAAAGGAAGTGATTCTCCTGTTAAACTACTCTCATCAAAATTTGCACTACCAGAGATAATTACTCCATCAACAGGAACTTTCTCTCCTATTTTTATCTCTACAATATCTCCTATTTCAATAAGATTTAAAGCTTTTATCTCTTTTTTTCCATCTTTTAAAACCAATGCTTCAAGGGGAAGAGTTGATTTTATCTTATCAAGAGTATCAACAGCTGATTTTTTACCTATTACTTCAAGATATTTTCCAATTAAAACAAAGGTAATAATCATAGCAACAGAATCAAAATAGCTCTCCCCTTTTGCTCCAAAAAGTACAAAAAGTGAGTAAATATATGTCATTGTAGCCCCAGAACTTACAAGCAAATCCATAGTAACCATACGATTTTTTAGTCCAAAATAAGCACCCTTATAAAAAACAAAACCACTAAAAAACAGTACAGGACTTGTTAATAAAAACTCAGCAAAATGTATCATATCTTTTACTTCACTGCTCATTCCAGTAAAAAAGCCTGTATATTTTGCTACACTTAACATCATTATATTCATAGTACAAACAACAGCAACCATCATTTTTATAAAATAGTCTTGCTTGGCTTTACTAGCCTTTTTATCAGCCACACTTGAATCATAAGCATAAGCGTTATAACCTATGCTTCTTATTTTTTTTATAATTTCTGAAAGTTTTAAAGTTTTATTATTAAAAACAACTCTAGCTTTATTTGTAGTAAAATTGATATTTGCTTCAACTACACCTTTTGTATCATATAGGATTTTTTCGTTTAGCCAAATACAAGCAGCACAATGAATACCCTCAAGGATTAAATCAATTTGAGTAAAGCCATCTTTTGTAGTGCTTGTAAAGTTTTTTAGGAAGTTTTCTGAATCAAATTTTTCTAAATCATCATTTGATACTTGTAGTGGTTTATCTAAAGTTTTGTTTCCTAATTTATCATAAAATGAGTCTAAATTTTCATCTTTTAAAATATGATAAACACTTTGACAACCAGCACAACAAAAATTTAAATCATTCTCCTTTATCATTATTTTCTCTTCAAATGATAAATGACAATGATTACACTCTATAATTGACAAAAACACTCCTTGAATAATATTTAAAAATTATTTATTTGAAAAATTACTTATTTCTTAAGTTTTTTTGTGTATTATATCTTATTATAATTCAAAGAGTGTTTTAATGATAAATAATATTGATGTATTAAAAAATATAACTATTTTATATGCTGAAGATGAAGATGATTTAAGAGATGTAACAGTATCTATCCTAAAAACTTTTACAAAAAATCAGCTTGTAGCAAAAAATGGTAAAGAGGCTTATGATATTTTTCTAAAGCATGAAGATGAAATTGACTTAATTATTACTGATATAAATATGCCTATTTTAAATGGTTTAGATTTTATAAAACAAATCAAAGAGATAAATGTTGATATTCCTGTTATTGTAACAACGGCATTTTCAAACAAAGAGTATTTGCTTGAAGCGATTGATATTGGAGTGGATAAGTATGTTTTAAAACCTATTGATATTACAAAACTACTTCAAGCGATGAGTCAATCTTTAATCTATCACGAATTAAAAGATTTATACACAGATAAACTAACAAAACTTTCAAATAGAAATAAGCTTAAAAAAGATTTATCAAAAAATGATTATGATTTAGTTGCCTTAATCGATATAGATGAGTTTGCAACAATAAATGACCTTTTTGGAGAAGCAATTGGAGATAAAATTTTATATGAGTTTACTCAAAAATTATTAAATTATTTCCCAAAAGATTATTACTCAATTTATAGAATAGAATCTGATAAATTTTCCATTTTGGCAAAAAACCACTCATCTGTTGATGAATTTTATAATTTTTGTAGAGTTTTTATTGATAAAATTGAGCTTGAATCGTTTTATATAAATGATAATGAGATAGATATAAATATTACAATAGGAATTGCAAAAAGCAAAGGATTATTGGCATACAAATACTCTCAAAGAATAATCTCATATGCAAGAAGAAAATTCCAAAAAATTATGATTTATGATGAGTCTTATCAAATTCAACAATCTTTTGAAGAGAATTTAAAATGGATTAAACAATTAAAACAAGGCTTTAAAGATAATCTTCTTAAGGCATTTTTTCAACCAATTGTAGATTCAAAAACAAAAGAGATAGTAAAATATGAAGCACTTATTAGATATATCTCTCCAGAAGGTGTTGAGTTTGGTCCCTATAGCTTCTTAAAAATAGCAAAAAAGACAAAAATGTATCCAAATATTGTGCAAGTTATTTTAAATGACTCTTTAAAATTAATAAAAAATAAAAATAAAAGAGTATCTATTAATATATCATATGATGATTTATCAAATGAAAAAACAACTGCATATATATATGATTTTTTAGATAAAAACCAAGAATATACAAAAAACTTAGAGTTTGAAATTCTTGAAAGTGAAGAGATTTCTGATTTTGATTTAGTAGAAAGATTTATTGCAAAAGTTTCAAAATATGGATGTGGTGTAGGAATAGATGATTTTGGTGCTGGATACTCAAATTTTCATCTTCTTTCAAGATTAAATGTAAATTTTATTAAAATAGATGGTTCTTTAATAAAAGATATAGATAAATTAAAAGATTTAGAGATAATAGTAAAAACAATTTCAAATATTTCAAAAGAGTTTAATATTAAAACTGTTGCTGAATTTGTTTCAAGTGAAGAGATTTTTAATAAAATAAAAGAGTTAAATATAGATATGGCTCAAGGTTTTTACTTCTCAAAACCTATTAGCTATGATGAAATTAACTAAACCAAGAGTTTAGCAAAGTATCTTTATCAAAGAGCTTTGTTTTAGCTCTTGCAATATTTGCAACAGCTAAAATCTCTTTTATAGCCTTTTCTAAATTATCATTTATTATTAAATAATCATATTCCAAAAACGAATCAATCTCAATTTTTGCATTATTTAATCTATTTTCTATAATCTCTTGTGAGTCTGTATTTCTACTGTATAATCGCTCTTTTAATACACTAAGTGTTGGAGTTGTGATAAATACAGATGTTACTTGTGAATTTAGCTTTTTTCTTACAATTTTATGCCCTTGCACGTCTATATCAAAAATTACAAGTTTTCCATCATTTAAAGCTTCAATTATTGGTTTTAAAGATGTTCCATAGTAGTTATCATGAACCTTTGCCCACTCCAAGAAATGTCCATCTTCTATATCTTTTTCAAACTCTTCTTTACTTACATAATAGTAATCAACACCATTTTGCTCACCAACTCTTGGGTTTCTTGTAGTTGTTGAAATTGAGAAATAGTAATTTTCTATATTTTTATAGATCTCTTTTAATAGAGTTGATTTACCACATCCTGAAGGTCCTGATAGAATTAAAATTGCACCTTTATTTTCCATCTTTACTCTCCTTTAAACTAATTCTAACATCAACAGTTTCACCGCTTACCAAACGATTAATTACAGATTGATCAAACTTTTCTAAAAATGGTCGTAGCTCTTCAATATTAAACCTATTTAAAATTAAATCATAAACCTTATCTTCTTTTTGAGCCAAATCAAACTCATACTCTCTAACTTCATCCAAAGCATCATCAATTATTGAAGAGATATCTTTCCAATCATTTTTCTCTAACTCAATTTCATTTTGAATTTTTTCTTCTTTTAGAATATTATTTATCTTCTTTAATTCACTATTATCTAAAATTCCACCATTATCGAAAGCTGAAAGAGTTACCAAGCTTTCATCAATAAATGCAAATTCATCATCACCATTTTCATCTTTTATCTGTTTTGTATTTGAAAAAATAGAGTTATTTTGTAAACTATTTTTTTGAATAATAAAGGTTTTATCTTCATCTTCAAAGTTATTATATTTTAATTCTCGTCTACTGTAATTTAACTCATCATCATACAGTGTTTCAATTTGTTCATTAAATATATTTTCAAGCTTTGTTGGCAAAAATGGTCTTGGAATTATAAAATCTCTTGCTTTACTAAAAGATAACTCTTCAGAAGATATAGCTCCTAATCTTTTTGTATATTGCTTATAGTTATTAAAATTATCATCTATGAAAGATTGATCAACTACTATAAAATCATACTCTTCGTTTACAATTGTTGATTTTTGGATAGTCAAATCAAGATTCATTTTTTTGCAAACAAGTGCAAAAATATGCTCAATTATTGTTGTATCACAAATTAGAAGAACCTTTTTTAACATTTCATCTCCACTAATTCTAAATCAATAAGTTTATAAACCTTATCGCATTTAAAAGCCAACTCCTCTTCATGAGTTACCAATATAAGCCCTGCACTATTTTTCTCAACATAATCAAAAAGTGTATTCATAACCACCTTAGAAGTATCTTTATCCAGATTTCCTGTTGGTTCATCTGCAAATATTATTTTTGGTTTTTTCATTAAAATTCTTGCAATTGATAGTCTTTGTTGCTGACCACCACTTAACTCTCCAACACCTTGATTTAAAACATGAGTAATTGCTAAATCTTTTAGAAGTTGCAAGTCAATATCTGTATGACTTAAAAGTGTGGCAATATTTAGATTTTCCATTGCACTAAATCCACGAAATAAATAGTGAGCTTGAAAAATAATTCCAAAGTCATCTCTTCTTATTTTTAGGAGTTCATTTTGCTTTAAAGAGTATAAATCTTCATTTTGAAAAACAACATTTCCAGATGTTGGCTTTAAAAGTGAAGATAATATATTTAGAAGTGTTGATTTTCCACTTCCACTTGTACCTATTATTGCAATTTTCTCTTTTTTTTCTAGTTTTAGATTTATATTTTTAAAAAGTTCATAATCAAAATTATGAGATAAATTTTTTGCTTCAAGAAGTGTGGATGCAAGGAGTGGTCCACTATTTAATTTTTCACTCATTGCATATCCTTTTTATAGTTTTTAAAAAACTAAATTATTTACCCATTTGTTTTGCAACTTCAGCTGCGAAATCTTCTTCTTTTTTCTCGATTCCTTCACCAAGTTCAAATCTAATGTATCCAGTTATTTCAATTGAAGAATCAACTTCAGCAATTGCTTGTTCAACTGTTTGCTTATCATTCATTACATAAGCTTGAGATAAAAGTGCAAATCTTCCATCTAATTGAGTATTGTCAGTGATGAATCTCTCAATTTGCCCAGGAATAATATTTGCCCAAATTTTTTCAGGTTTTCCAGCAGCTCTTAACTCATCTTCAAATCTTGCTTTTGCTAGTGCAATAGCTTCATCTGTTAATTGAGATCTAGAAACAAACTCTGGAATCTTTTTAAGAGGTTTTTTTAATCTTACTAACTCTTCATTTTCAGCTTCAATTTCAGCTCTAATTGCTCTATTTTCAGACTCAACGAATGCTGGATCTAAATCTTTGTATGAAATAACAGTTGGTTTCATAGCAGATGCATGCATTGCAATATTTCTTAATAATGCAGATGCTTTATCTTTTACACCAGCATCACAAGAAGCAGCTAAAAGAACACCTGTTCTTCCATTTACATGAACATAACCATTTACAACTTGTCCTTCAACACACTCTAATTTTCTAGCAACTAAGTTTTCACCAATTGTTGCAATTTTTTCAGCTAAAAATGTTGCAAATTCTTGTCCATTTATTGTTGAGTTATTTAAAGTTTGTGCATCTTTAATTCCGTTATTTAATGCATGAGATGTAATCTCTTTTGTAAGATTTACAAAGTTCTCATTTTTTGCAACGAAGTCTGTTTGTGCATTAAGCTCTAAAATTACAGCTTTTGT
>CAYQFC010000028.1:0-9508 GCA_964416585.1 uncultured Aliarcobacter sp. | reverse complement strand
TACATAGAAAACTCAAGCATTTTTGGATCAATCATAACTAGTCTTAAATTATCTGGAGAGTTTTTATACAGCAAAGATAAAATCATAGAGTTTATCCCCACACTCTTTCCACTTCCAGTTGTTCCAGCAATAAGTAAGTGTGGAAGCTTTTTAAGGTCTGTTACAAAAGGTTTTCCAACAATATCTTTTCCTAAAATCATTGTAAGTGGAGAAAGAGAGTTTTGGAAAATCTCACTATCTAGCATCTCTTTTAAATATATTGTTTGAGTATCTTCATTTGGAACTTCAATTCCAACAACATCTTTTCCAGGAATTGGAGCTTGAATTCTAATAGTCTGGGCTTTTAAAGCCATGGCTAAATCATCTTGAAGACTTAAAATCTTTGAAACTTTTACATTTGGAGCTGGTTTAAACTCAAAAGTTGTAACAACAGGACCTGTATAAGTCCTTACAACATCTCCATCTATTTTAAACATTGCAAGTTTATCAAGCAGATCAGCAATTTTTTTATCTATAAAAGCTTCATTTACCTTTGTTTTATTCTCTTTTGGTGGTTCTTGAAAAAAATCTGAAGGTGGTAAAATAAAATCTTTTGGTTTTTCAGTTTTTCCAAACTCTAGTTCACTTAAAAGCTTTTTATTCTCTTCAAGCTCTTCTACAATAATACTATTTGATGAGATTTGACTTGTTTCATTTTTGAAAATAGTCTCTTGCTTATCTGGAGTTTCTTGAAAATTATTGATACTGTTTTGAATATTTTGTTGTTCAAAGAAGCTATTTTCCTGCTTTTCGTACTCATCTTGAACATCTTCTACTTCTTGCTTTTTCAACTCTTCAATATTTGCTTTTAAAATAGCCTCTTGCTGCTCTTTTATTCTTTGTTGAACTGTTTTTTGTGCTGGTTCGCTAGGCTCTTTTCTAACTATTTGTTTTGGTTTTTGTCCATAATTTGATACTTCTGTTGTATCTTTTGTAATTTTTGATAGCTTATTTACTATTTGACTATTTTTTAATTTAACTCTATTTTTAAATCTTTTTAAATCTTCAACATCATAATCAGATAATTCAAAAAGTATTAAAAAAGAGATTACAAAACCAAAAATAACAAATAAATAAAGCCCAATATTGCCGATAACTGGAGCTAAACTATCGATTAAAATATTTCCAATTTCTCCCCTATTATAAGGATTTTCTACTATTAGAGCTTGAAAAATAAGTGCTACAAAAAATAGTAAAAATAATACAGATACACTAATAATAATATCTTTATTATCAAGATTTTTTTTGAAATTTACCACATAAATTGTATGCATAAAAATAAACAGATATACATAAGCCAAATATGAGAAATATTTTATTGAAAATTGTGAAAATGCAAAACCTACATCTCCCACAATCTCCTTTGAATTCGCAAAAACTGAGAATTGAAAATATAATAAAATAAATAAAATGATTAATGAAATAATTTTTTTTGCGATGTTGCGACCCTCTTTTAAACTATTTTAATAAATTTGAAATTTTTCCTTGAAGCCTAAGCCACTGCTTATGCTCAAACAAAGGAAAACCTGCCCAAGATTTTTTTGGTTCGGTAATACTTTTTGTAACTCCACCTCTTGCTGCAATAGTAGAAAATGCTGCAATTTCAAGATGTCCTGAAGTTGCACTTTGACCACCCATAACTACATAAGGGTGTAGAGTTGTAGAACCACTAAGTCCAACTTGTGTAACCAAAATAGAACCACGACCAACCTTACAATTATGTGCGATATGAACTAAATTATCAATTCTAACTCCATCTTCAATAATTGTAGATTTAAAAACGGCTCTATCTATTGTACAGTTTGCACCAATTTCAACATCAGAACCAATTATTACATTTCCATTTTGATAGATTTTTATATATTTTCCATCTTTTGTATTTGCAAAACCAAAACCATCACTTCCGATAACTGTTCCTGAGTGAATAATGCAATCATCTCCAATAATACAATCTCGATAAATTGATACATTTGGATAGATTATTGTGTTATTTCCAACTGTTACATTATCTCCAATAAAAGCTCCTGCCATAATTGTACAATCACTTCCTATTTTTGAATTTTTTCCAATATAAACATTTGGCATAACTTTTGTTCCGCCGCCAACAATTGGCTTTTCTCCATCTATTTCAATAATATTTGGAGCAAAAAGTTTTGAAATTTTCGCTAAAGCTAGATATGGCTCTTCACAAATAAGTGCAACAGTAGAGCTTGGTAGCTCTTTGCTATTCTCAAGAGTAATCAAAACAGCAGCAGCTTTTGTATTTTTTAAATCATTTACATACTTTTTATTTTCTAAAAAAGTAAGCTCACTACTATTTGCATCCAATAAAGAGTTTAGTCCGCTAATTTCAATATCAAAATCACAAGAAAGCTCTAAGTATTCGGCAATTTCACTTAATTTCATAAACTATCTCTCAATCGCAACAATACCACTTCTAACAACTTCAAGTGGATTAAACTTTTCCATAACTTTAATAAAATTGATAATTCTATCACTTGAATCAGTTGCAGAAACTATAATAGCCTCATTTGTAACATTTTGAATGCTTCCGTGGTATGCTCTTGCAATTACATCTATATCTGCAAGATTATTATCTATTGAAAACTTCATTAAAACCGTATCTTTTTCGATTACATTTTTATGTTCATTTACTTTTAAAACAGGAATTAATTTGTTTAATTGTTTTACAATTTGATCAATAACTCTTTTATCTCCCGTTGTTACAATAGTCATTCTTGAATATGGGCTATCTTCCATGGGAGCTACTGTAAGAGAGTCAATATTATAACCACGAGCTGAGAAAAGCCCAACAATTCTTGATAAAACATTGTGTTCGTTTAAAACAACCACAGAGATAACTTGTCTTATTGTTTCACTATTATAGTAGCTATTAAAATTACTCATTATCTATCTCCTTTTAATAAAGTCATCTCATTTAATGAATGTCCATTTGGAACCATTGGCAATACCTCTTCGTTTCTTGCAACAATAACTTCAATCATTGCTGGTCTTCTTTTTTCAACAGCATCTTTTAATGCCTCATCAAACTCTTGTTTTGTTGAAACCGTATAACCCAAACAATCAAAAGCTTCAGCCAAAAGCTTAAATTTTGGTTGTTTACTTAAATCTGTTTCTGATAATCTATTTTCATAAAATAGTGTTTGCCACTGTCTTACCATTCCTAAATAGTTATTATTTAAAACTATATTTATTACAGGCAGTTCATACTCACTACAAGTCATAAGCTCTTGAATATTCATCAAAATAGAGCCGTCTCCTGTAAAGTTAATAACAACTTTATTTGAACCTTTAAATGCTCTTGCAGCACCTAGAGCTGCTGGAAGACCAAATCCCATAGTTCCTAAACCACCACTTGTTATAAACTGTCTAGGGTGAGAAAATGGGAAAAATTGTGCTGTCCACATTTGATGTTGTCCAACATCAGTTGAAACTATTGCACTATCTCCTAAAATTTTTCCAACTCTTTGTATAGGCCATTGTGGTTTAATTAACTCATCTGTATCAAAATATCTTAAAGGCTCTTTTTCTCTATAATCTTTAAGCAATTCAATCCAATTTGAAAAATCATTCATAGTAAACTCATCATCTTCAAGCATAGCCTTAACTGTAAGCTTTAAATCTCCAACTATTGGATAATCAGGAACTACAAGTTTTGCAATACTTGTAGGGTCTATATCTATATGAATAACTTTAGCTTTAGAAGCAAATTCATCAAGTCTTCCTGTAACCCTATCATCAAATCTAGCCCCTAAAGAGATAAGTAAATCTGTCTCATGAGCTGCCATATTTGCAGCATATTCACCATGCATTCCTAGCATTCCAAAGAAAAGTGGATTAGAATCTCCCATAACTCCTCTTGCCATCAAAGTCTCAACAGCTGGAATATTTAATTTTTTTGCTAACTCTCTAATTTCATATCCACAATTTGATAAAACAGCTCCACCACCAATATATAAAAGTGGTTTTTTAGCATTTGAAATAGCTTCCATAGCTCTTTTTAACTGCTTTTTATTGTAATTTAAAGTTGGTTTATATGTTGGCATATTAACCTCTTTTGGATACTCAAATTCTGCTATTTGTGCAGTTATATCTTTTGGAATATCAACATGTACAGGACCTGGTCTTCCTGTACTTGCTAAGTGAAATGCCTCTTTTATGATTCTTGGTAAATCCTCTATTTTATTTACTAAATAGTTGTGCTTTGTGCAAGGTCTTGAAATTCCAACTGCATCTATCTCTTGAAAACCATCTGTTCCAATAATTGTTGTTGGAACTTGTCCTGAGATTATCACAACAGGAATTGAGTCCATATAAGCATCTGCAATACCAGTTATTGCATTTGTAAATCCAGGTCCAGATGTTACAATAGCAACCCCAACTTTCCCTGTACTTCTTGCATACCCTTCAGCTGCAATTACACAAGCTTGTTCATGTCTGTTTAAAATATGTTCAAAATAGTTTTGTTTATAAATCTCATCGTAGACGTTCATGATGGCTCCACCTGGGTATCCAAATACTACTTCAACACCTTCTTGATGTAATGATTCTATTACCATTTTTGCGCCAGTCATCTTCATTAATCTTCTCCAATAATTAAAAATAAGTTTAGATTTTACTCAATTTTATATTAATTTACCTTTTTATAAAAAGGCTAATTAAATTATTTATGCTAAAAAATTAGTTTTTTTAGATATAATAAAAAAATAATATTTCCAAAGGATTGAATATGGATATTAATCAAGTTCATAACAACTCGCTTTCTAGCCTTAACACTAGCTCTCAGCTTCATTTAAATAAAGCTAGTACAACTCAAAAAATAAGTGGAATAGAACTAGAAGAGCTAAACCTTTCAATTAGCAATCTAAGTAAACAAAGAAGTGAGTTTTCTGCAAATATTCAATCTTTAAACGATGGAATAGCTATCTCTAAAATAGCAACAAATGCAATAGAAAAACAAGAAGATTATCTCAAAAACATCCAAACAAAACTTGATAATATAGACAATCTAAACAATAAAAATGATGTAAAGCAGAGTATAAATGAAGATTTAAGAGCTTTTAATAAAATCTCTTATGAAACAAACTATAAAAAAGAGTCATTGCTTGTTCAAAACTATTATGATGAGAGTAAAAATATTGAAATCAATACAAGTTCTCAAGCTTTTTCAATAGAAAAACCAAATGTTTCAAGCTTTGCAAATAAAATATTTGAGAGTGTAAATAATGTAGATTTAAATAACCCTTTAAATGTCTCAAATGTAAAAAAAACTGTTTCAAATATAAATGAAGAATTAAATAGTCTAAAAAATGGTTTTAATAATTTTAGTAAAGAGCTAGAGACAAAAGCTTTGGACTCTATAAAAGAGCAAAACAGTAATCTTTATAAAAATAGTATAGATTTTGGGAAAGAGACTAGCGATTTTTCAAAGATGAATATTAGCATTAATGCTGGAAATTTAATAGCAAGTCAAGCAAATATAATTCAAGAACAAAGTGTAAGACTTCTCTCTTAAAAGAGGTCTTACTTCAAATTTAAAGCATAGTTTATAGCAACACCCTCTCTTAAGCCATCATCAAAAACAATTGAGTTTTGTTTTTCTAATATATCAAAAAACATCTTATATATATAAGTTCCAACTTCCATAAACTCAACTCTTCCTTTTCCTACAAGTTTTGTAGTCTCTTCAAGAGTTTTTGATTTTAGAATATTTAAACAATTTTCCAAATCTTCATAATCTAAAACCATTCCGTTTATTTTGTTTTTGTCATAATTAAAATAGTCCATTCCAATTTTTACTGCAGCCAAAGTTGTTGGTGTTCCAGCAGTTGCAATAAATGGAAAATCTTTTATAGAAAAATCTAAACCATCCAAAAAGCTTTTAATTTCAATTTCTCTATTTTTTAAATCATCTTTTAAATTTCCACCATTTAAAGCTTTTTGAGTCATTGTAACAATTCCAAAATCAAAACTTCTACTAAAAAAACCATTGTTGTAATTTATCGTAAGTTCAGTAGAGCCACCACCAATATCCAAAACCATAAAATTATCTGTTTCAATATTTTCTCTTTTTAGTGCATATTTTATTGCTAATAAAGTAAGTCTTGCTTCCTCTTTATCATCTATAATTTCAAATTTTGCACCACTATTTTTTAAAAAATAGTCTAAAACTTCTTCTTTGTTTTTTGCATTTCTAACAGCTGCTGTTGTGACACAAACTGCATCTTTTGGATTGAAATCTAGCTTTTTACTAGCAATTTTTAAAGCGTCAAGCACCCTATTTTGTGCCTCTACACTAATCTTGCCACTATTTATTAAGCCATCAGCTAGTCCAACAACCTGATGATACTCATCAATAATTTTAAAATTTAAACAATCAAACTTTAAAACCCTAAAAGAGTTAGAGCCTAAATCAATAGAAATAACTTCATTTTTCATAGATGTTTTATTTTTATTTTAGAGTTTAATAAAAATCCAATAATCACCATAGAACCCAATACGAAATACTCATTTATAAATCCTGTTAGATAGATTAAATAAGTAATCCAAAGAAGGATTGCTCCTAAAGGTGTTGGAACTCCTGTGAAATATTTTTCAACTTCACCCTCATTTGCATTTAAATTAAACTGAATTAATCTTCTAAGCCCTGAAATAACATAGTAAATAAATGCTCCTGCAATTAAAGTCATACTAAAAAACTCTTCTTTACCATTAAAAATTGCAAAATAGATAAACATAGCTGGAACAATTACAAATGATAGAAAATCTGCATATGAGTCAAGTTGTATTCCAAACTCAGTTGAGAGATTAAATTTTCTTGCAATTTTTCCATCTACTATATCAAAAGCACCCGCAAGCCATGCAAAAAGTGCCGCGGCAAAAAACTCATTATGAGTTAAAAAATATATTGCAAAAACTCCACTTGCAATATTAAAGAAAGTTACAATATTTGCTAAATTAAAGTGACTATTTTTATTGAATAAAAAATTCATTCTTCCTCTTTTTTATATATTTTATATTGATTTCTACCACTATTTTTTGCTAAATATAGTGATTCATCTGCCATTTTATATAATCTATTTGCAGATATATAAGTTTTTGGCTCATAAACAACAGCTCCAATAGAAATTGAAACGAAGTCGAGTATTTTACTATCTTTATGCTCAATTTGTAATTTTACAATCTCTTCATTTAGGTTTTTTAGTCGGTTTTCAAAGATATTTTCATTAATATTAAATAAAATAACTCCAAACTCCTCTCCACCCAATCTAAAAACATACTCATATTCATTTAAAAAATACTCTTTTATACACAAAGATACTTTTCTCAAAGTTTCATCGCCTAAATCATGTCCATAAAAATCATTGTAATTTTTGAAATAGTCAATATCTATGATAATCAAAGCACTTTTCCAACTATTCTCATTTGAGATAAAAGTCATACTATCAAAAATTGTATCAAAATGTTTTCTATTGTAAAGATTTGTCAAAGAGTCTGTAATTGAATCTAGCTTATATTTTCTATTTAAAATCTCCAATTGCTTATCTTTTTTGATTATTTGATAGATTATAAAAACAATCACTATAAATGCAAAAAGTAATATAAATAATATATTATAAAATATATAATTTTGCATTTTTTCATACTCTTCTAAAAACAATTTTCTTTGCTCAAAAGCTTGTTTTGTCTCATATTTAATTAGAAAATCGATATTTGATAAATTTTTTTGATATGCTTCTTGATTATGTTTATTAAAAGAGTCGATTAAATCATAATTAATCAAAGATATAAGCTCTTTCTCTTTTTCTGTTTTAAAAGAAGAGATATAATATTTCCACTCCTCTTCTATGGACTTTTTTTCACTACTAATATCGCAATTTATATCAATTTTTAGGCAATTTACTATATTTTCAAAATCACTTTTTATGGATTGAAGCTTTACAACAGGAATAAAATCTCCAAAATATAAAATATCTATTCTATTTTTTAGCTTTTCTATTTGAGAATTAAATAACAAAGCCGAAAAGATAAGTGCAGTAAAAACAGTAAATACAAGTAAAAGTAATTTTGTAATTGTTGATTTCATAAATTTAGTGAACATAAAAATTATTTTAGCTAAAAACTCTTTAATTTATGTAAAAATAACAAAAACTATGATAGTATGCTTAAAATAAATCAAATTTTATCAAAGGAGATAAAATGAGAATAGATAATAATTTAGGAGCAATGATTAGTTCAGGGCTTCAACTTCAAGAGAAAGTTTCAAATATTGCTGATGTCGCTTCAATGATGGGAGACCCAGCTCTTCAAGAAGTTGCTGGAGATTTAACAGAAGCAATAGCTGGTCAAATACCAGAAATAATCTCTTACACTATGAATGCAAAAAGTATAGAGCTTCAAAGTGCGGTTATGGATAGGCTTTTAGATATAAAAGCTTAAAACAAAAAGAGTTTTTATAAAGAGTTATTTCTCTTTATAAATCTCTTCAAATCTTCTAATTCAAGCTCATTAAATACTTTTATACCATTTTCTTCAAGCAATCTTGCACTCAAACCTTTTTCATCTACAAGTTTTTGGCTAAAGGTTCCATCATAAACCTGAATATTTCCACAAGATGGAGATTTTGCTTTAAATAGTGCCACTTTTATACCATTTTCCAAGCAAATATCTAAGGCTTTTTTTGCTCCAATTAAAAAATTAATTGTTACATCATTTTGCTTCTCATCTAAGACTTTAAATGGCTTAGAGTGGCTAATAATTTCAGCTTTATTTCGTGGAACACTTAATCCACCAGCAACTTCAGGACAAATGCTATAAATCTCATTTTCACAAATTATATCCATAAAAAGCTCTTTATGGGCAAATTTAAACTTTGGATTCATAGCAACACTCGAATTTGTACCATCGTATCTTGTGTCTTCACCTAAAAGACAAGATGAAACCAATATTTTCATATATTTTCATCTTCAAAATCAAGTTTTATAGATTTTAAATCTTTATAGAAGAATGTAGGGAGCTGTATATTGCTAAATGCACTTTTCATCGATACAAAAATCTTTGGATTTTGTTCTTCCAATTTTGCCAAAAGCTCTTTTGTAGCAGCTCTTGCATGTGGCATTTTTACATCAAATCTAAGTCCTGGACAAGCTTCATCTCCTATTACTCTTATCTCATTTGAAGCTGCAAAAGCACGAAGCTGTCTCTCTCTTGTAAAAATTAGTGGACGAATAACCTCTAAACCATTATTAGCCTTATAAATTGGTGGCATAGTTCTCATTGTTCCATTGTAAAATAGATTCATAAAATATGACTCCATTGCATCATCTAAATGGTGCCCTAAGGCTACTTTATTAAACCCTTGTTCTAGGGCTGTTGTATATAAATATCCTCTTCTCATTCTTGAAAAAAATGAACAAAAAGATGAATTTTTTCTTATTTTTTCACCTGC
>CAYQFC010000027.1:0-10108 GCA_964416585.1 uncultured Aliarcobacter sp. | reverse complement strand
CAAAACTAAAATGAAACCTACTTTGCAACCACCCTAAATTTGATTTTCCCATATTCTCTTTTGGTAATTTTTTTATCATTTTAAACCTTTGTATTTGTAAAAGTATCCAATATCTTTTCCATACTTTTTACATTTAATTCATTTTTAGTGGTTACAATAATCTCTCTTGGCATTACAATAGAACCCATTCTTGAAAGTTGTATTCGTAGAGCATTTAGCATATCGTAACCCCTTACATTTGAAAAAGTAGCAAGCTGAATCTTTTTTAAAGAAAAAAGTTCTCTAAAATCATCTCCAACTCTTGAAACCCAAGCTATTGTATTTACTAAAACAGGAGTTAAACATGAGTTATATTCAGGATTTACAAAGATATATGAACTTGAGTTTTTCATTAAAGAGACAAGCTTTAAAACCTCATTTGGAATACCACTTGTCTCTTCTATTTTTGAGTTATACAAAGGAAGATTTAAATCTACTAAATTTATAATTTCGGTTTCAATATTTTTGCTATTAAGATATGTTTTTATACTATTTGCAAGTTTTAAATTCTCATTTAAACTTGAGACAAAAATTAAAACCATCTTCCTTCCTTTTATTTAGTTTTGTAAATTACCTTGAATATCAATATTTAGTTTTACCTCATCACTAACAGCTACTCCACCCGTTTCTAAAACTTTATTCCAAGTAACTCCAAATTCACTTCTATTTATCTTTCCATTAAGTGTAAATCCAGCTTTTTTTCCCAAAGCTCCACCATTTTCAAGATTTAGTTTTACATTTTTTGTAACACCTTTTATTGTTAAATCACCATAAACTACCTCTTTTTCTACCTTTGTAGATTTAAAAGTTATTTTTGGGAATTTTTCTGCATCAAAAATATCATCAGCTTTCAAGTGAGTATCTCTTTTTTCATCTGATGTATTGATAGAAGCTACCAAAATTTCACCTTCAAGAGATACTAAAGAGTTCTCTTTTTCATCATAAACAAAGCTTCCAGAAACATTATTTAATTTTCCATTTACATTTGAAACCATCATATGCTTTACACTAAATCCAACATTTGAGTTTATTGCATCAACACTATAATTTCCTGCAAACAAAGAACTTGCAGCAAAAATAGATAATAATCCTAAGCTAATTTTTTTCATAAATTTTCCTTTTTATTTGAGTTATACAGTTTATCCAATAGAAAATATAAGCTATCTATCTCATTTTCATCTAAACTACTCATAAAAGTTTCAAGATTTTTTGCATGAGCTGGAAAAACTTCTTTAATAATAGAAATTCCGTTTTCAGTGATTGATAAAATAGATGCTCTATTATCGTTTGGATCTTTTTTTGAAGAGATTAAACCATCTCTATTTAAATTTTTGACTACAACTGTAGTATTTCCTGGAGTGCTTGATATTAGTTTTGTAATTGAACCAATATTTAAGTCTCCTAAATGGTATAAAACTTCTAAGACTTTAAATTGATTAAATGTAAGATTGTGAGAACTTAAATAGTTTTCAGTTAGATTATTTACTAAGTGAAAAACCCTATCAAGCCTTACAATAGTTTTCATAGATTTATCAGTTATAGTACCATAAGTTTTTTTCATTTCAATCCATTTTTTGAAGTAGATGATTTTTCCAAAACATCTGAAAAAATTATAGTACTAATTAGTAGTAATGTCAAGACTATTTTTTTGTTTTTTCAAAAATCTTTGTAAATTTTATATCTTCCTCTTTTTCTGCTAGAACATCAATATCAATTATAATATCGTTTGAAACCGCACTACTTCCAATATCAAGTAGTTCATCCCAAGTCAAATCAAAATAGCTTCTTTTTATTTTTCCACTTATTTTTAAATAAATTTTTCCAAAAAAATCTCCACTATTTTCCAAATCTAATTCAATATTTTTTGTAACATTCTTGATTGTTAGATCTCCAAAGACTCTATCTTCTTCAATTTTTGTTGCAGTAAATTTTATTTCTGGGTATTTTTTTGTATCAAATATCTTTTCAGATAAAATATAAGCTTTAAAATCATCCTTTTTCATATCAAGTGAGTCTAATTTAATCTTAGCTTCCATTTTTGAAATATTTGATTTTTTATCATCATAAACAAAACTTCCAGTAATCTCACCAAACTCTCCTTTTATCTCTTCATTGTTCAAGTACTTTACTAAAAAACTTGCCTTTGTGCTTGATGAATCTATTTTATAATTTCCAGCAAATAGTAGTGTAGAAAGAGCCAGAGTAGAAAAAGATAGCTTTATTAAATTCATTTTATCCCTTTAAAAAATTGTCGTGCAATTATAACTAATAAAATATATTTTTAACCATTTAATAATCTTTTTTTAGCTAAAATGTTATGTTTTACTGAAATTTTAAAAAATTTAATAAGGATAATTAATATGTTATTAACACCAGGTCCAACTCCTGTACCAGAGTTTGCAAGAAAAGCTATGAGTGATATTACAATTCACCATAGAACAAAAGAGTTTGAAGCTATTTTTGAGAAAACTAGAAGCTTACTACTTGAAATTTATGATATGCCTGAGGCTTTAATTCTAGCTTCAAGCGGAACAGGAGCTATGGAAGCTTGTGTTACAAATCTTACAAGAAAAAAAGCACTTACAGTTAATTCTGGAAAATTTGGAGAGAGATTTGGGAAAATCTGTAAAGCTTTTAATATAGATTATGTTGAGTTAAAAAATGAGTGGGATACACCTGTTGGTGTTGAAGATGTAATAAATACAGTTAAAAATGATAAAGATATAGATGCTATTTTTATTCAAGTTTGTGAAAGTGCTGGTGGATTAAGACATAGTGTTGAAGAAATTGCTAGTGAAGTTAAAAAAATAAATCCAGAAATTATGGTAGTTGCAGATGGAATTACAGCTTTGGGTGTAGAAAAAGTGGATACTAAAAATATCGATGCTTTAATCACTGGAAGCCAAAAGGCATTTATGTTACCTCCTGGAATTGCTATGATTGGACTATCAAATAAAGCCGTTGCAAAAATTGAAGAGAAACCAGCTGGTTACTATTTTAATCTTGCAAGTGAATTAAAAAATCAAAGAAAAAATACAACAGCATACACAGCGGCTACAACTTTGATTATTGGCTTAGGAGCAATTTTAGAGAAGTTCAAAGAGCTAGGATTTGAAAATCTTTATAAACAAACAGCTTTAAGAGCAAAAGCTACTAGAGAAGCACTAAAATCAATAGGCTTTGAGATTTACCCAAAAAATCCTGCAAATGCTATGACAACAGTTTATACAGAAAAATCAAATGAGATTAGAAAAATATTAAAAACTAAATACAATGTTGATATAGCTGGTGGGCAAGATCATTTAGCTGGAAAAATTTTTAGAATAAACCATATGGGATTAGTTGAAGATTTTGAAGCTTCATGGGCTGTAAATGCAGTTGAGTTAGTTATGGATGAGTTAGGTCTTAGAGCTTTTGATGGAACTGCAAATAGAGTTTTTTCAGAAACTTTTTATAAAGGGAAATAAAAAATAATGATTTTTGAACACGAAATTCCAAAGGGAAGCCGTCTTTATTTTGGAAAAGTTGCAAAAGCAAAAAGAGATTTGGAAAATCTTGTTTGTAAGATTTTACAAGATAGAGATTTTGAAGAGATTTTAACTCCAAACTTCTCATATTCTCAACATCAATCTATTGCAAATGATAAAAAATTAATAAAATTTTCAGATGAAGAGAATGAGCAAATATCTCTAAGAGCAGATTCGACTTTGGATGTTGTAAGAATTATTACAAAAAGATTAGGAAGAACAACAAAACATCAAAAATGGTTCTATATCCAGCCAGTTTTTACATATCCAGCTTGTGAAGATTATCAAATTGGTTGCGAATGGATAGAGCATAATAATATAGCTGATGTTTTAAATCTAACGGCTGATATTTTAAGAGCTTTAAATATAGAGCCAATTTTACAAATATCAAATATAAATATTCCAAAACTTTTAAGTAGTGAGTTAAATATTGATATTGAAATTTTTAAAAATGGGGATATTGGAAAACTTTTGGAGCTAAAAATTGATTGGCTTGAGAAACTTCTTAGAGTTCAAAATATAAAGAGCTTAGAAAATATTATAAATATTGTACCAAATAGTTTAAAACCAGAGCTTGAAAAACTTCTTTCAAGAGCTTTAGATGTAGAGTATTCAAATATAATAATTGCTCCTTTATATTATGGGAGCTTAAAATATTATAATGGTATTTATTACAGAGTAATCAAAGATAATCTTGTACTTTGTAGAGGCGGAATGTATGAAGCAGAAGGGATTAGCTCTTTAGGTTTTGCACTATATACAGATAATTTATTAAAAACAATAGAAGGGTAGATATGAAAGCAGATGTAATTGTAGGAATTCAATGGGGAGATGAAGGCAAGGGTAAAATAGTTGATATGCTTGCTCAAAAGTATGATATGGTTTGTAGAAGTCAAGGTGGACACAATGCTGGTCATACAATTTGGGTTGATGGTGTAAGATATGCATTACAACTAATTCCATCTGGAATTTTAAATAAAAATGCTGTAAATGTTATTGGAAATGGAGTTGTTGTATCTCCTTTAAATATTATTAAAGAGATGAGCCAATTTGATAGTCTTAAAGGAAGATTATATATTTCTGATAAAGCTCATTTAAATCTTCCTTTTCATGCATTAATTGATCAAGCAAAAGAGAGATTAAAAGGTGATAAGGCAATTGGAACAACAGGAAAAGGAATAGGACCAACTTATGCTGAAAAAGCTAGTAGAAGTGGTTTTAGAGCTGGAGAACTTTTAAATCCTGCAAAGCTTTGTGATGATATTCTAAGCTATTTTGAACAAAATAGAGCAATATTTGATGTTTTAGAGATTAAAACTCCAAACAAAGCAGAACTTTTATCTGAACTTGAAGAGTATAAAACTAAACTAGGAAGTTTCATAACAAATACAACAAATATGGTTTGGAAAGCTCTTGCTGATGATAAAAAAGTTCTTCTTGAAGGTGCTCAAGGAACTTTACTTGATATTGACCACGGAACTTATCCTTTTGTTACATCTTCAAGTACTGTTAGTGCAGGAGCATGTACTGGACTTGGATTAAATCCAAAAGATATAGGAGTAATAACTGGAATTGTAAAAGCCTACTGCACAAGAGTTGGTAATGGTCCATTTCCAAGCGAAGACTTCACAGAGTATGGAAAAACTATGGGAGAAGTTGGAAAAGAGTTTGGAACAGTAACAGGAAGAAAAAGAAGATGTGGTTGGTTTGATGCTGTTGCAGTAAGATATGCAAGTAGATTAAATGGATGCGATCAACTAGCTTTAATGAAACTTGATGTTTTAGATGGTTTTGATAAAATTAAAGTTTGTGTAGCCTACAAATACAATGGTGAAACAATAGATTATATGCCATCTGATATGACAAGTGTTGAAGCTATTTATGAAGAAATTGCTGGTTGGGATAGCGTTGTTGGAGTAAGAAATTATGAAGATTTACCAATAAATGCGAAAAAATATATAGATAAAATTGAAGAGATTACAAATGTAAAAGTTGGGATTATCTCAACTTCACCTGAGAGAGACGATACAATTATAAGGGCATAAAATGAGACTAAAACTACACCATACACCATATGTTTCAAGAAGAATTACAAGAGATTTAATATCTTGTAGTTTTGTTGAAGTAAGAAAAGAGAAAGCAAGTATAGAAGAGCAAGTTGAAAGAATTTTAGATGAAGATATAGAAAAAGAGTTTGCTTTAGATGAAAAAGTTGGTGAAATTTTAGATGCACAAACTGAAGAGATAGAGTATTTAAATGCAGATAGAAGACAACTTTTTTGGATGACAAAAAAAAGATTAGCAAATGATTTTGGAGTTATTTTAAACAATGAAGATAGATTTTCTGATATTGCTCACAAAATATTAGACTATCTGTGGGAGGAGGATTATATTCATTTTACTTGTTCAGATAATCAGATAAAAAATGTAATATTTGGTTCTTTGGATGATTTTATAAAAGGGTTTGAAAAGGCTGATAGTGAAGTTTTAGCGAAGCTTAAAAACTACAAAAGAAAGCTAATTCCAGGTACTGAAGACTATGATTTGGTATATCATAGACTTTATGAAGAAGAGTTAATAAAACGAGGATTAATTTAATGCAAAAAGTATATATTTATTTAGAAAATGGAACATTTTTAGAAGCAGACTCTTTTGGTGCAAATACAACTGCAATTGGAAAATTAGTTTATAATAATGCAACTTTTGGACAACAAGAGATAATAACAGACCCTTCAAACAGCGGATTATTTATAAATTTCACTGCTGCTGAGATTGGAAATAGTGGTGCAAATTTGACCGATATAGAGAGTTCTAAAGCACAAGCTATTGGAATTCTTGTAAGAAATTATCATGATAAATACTCAAATTATAGAGCAACTATGAGCTTAGCAGAATTTTTAAAAGAACAAAATCTTTTGGGAATTTGCAATATAGATACTAGATTTTTAACTAAAATTCTAAGAGAAGAAGGTAGTCAAATGATGATAGCATCTACATCTATCTCTTCAAAAGATGAATTAGCAAAAAAATTAAATGAAGCAAAAAAATATGATGAAACAAATTTTATAGAGCTAAGCTCAACAAAAGAGCCTTATGTTCATAAGCAAGGTATTTGGAACCCAGAAACTGGAGAGTTTAATAAGGCAAATATGAGTGATAAAAAGGTTCTTGTACTTGATTTTGGAACAAATAAAACATTTTTAAATAATCTTGTTGAATCAGGATTTGAAGTAGAAGTTGTGCCACATAATACAAATATAGATGAAATTATAGAGAAATATAACTCAAAAAAAATAGATGCAGTTGCTTTAAGTAGTGGAGCTGGAAACCCAAATATATATAAAAATGAGATTGAGTCTATTAAAAAATTAATCTCTTTAGATATTCCTATAATTGCTGTTGGACTAGGACACTATTTATTGGCACTTGCAAGTGGAATTAAGCTTGAAAAGATAAAAGCTATAAAATCTGGTAGCCACCCTGTAAAAGGCGAAAAAAGTGTAAATATAGACTCTATTAATACTGAATACTCTATAAAAGAGTTTGATAATATTGCTAAGTCTTTATTTACAAAAGTATTTAATAATCAAACAATTGCCTTAAAATACAATACTAAAAATATTATAAGTAGCGAATTCACACCTGAATTTAACTCTTCTATCTACAAAGAGTTTACAAGTTTTATAAAATAGTAAAATTGCCAATGGCAATTTTACTACATCTCCTTTTTTAAGTTTTAACAATAATTATATGAAAGTAAGATAAAATATAATCAAAATTTTATTAGGTAAAAATATGAAAGATAAAAGCTTATTAACAAGAATTCTAAATTTTATTTATACAACATCAAAACAACCTATTTTATTAAAAGATATGCTTGTAGCATCTGTACAATTTAATAATGATATGGAAGTTGATAGTTCAAGGCTTGGCTTTAGATTAAAGCTTACAAGAGCTTATTTGCTCTATATTGCTTTGGTTTTAGCAATTATTGTTCCAATTTCACTTCTAACACACAAACCTTTGGCAAAAATAGATTCTCATATCTCTATAATTGGTGCTATGATAATAACAGCTTGTATCTTTATGGGATTTAATTATTTTATGGATTTTCTAAAAAATAGAATGACAAAAACTACTATCAAAAAAGCTTGGGCTTTGCATTTTCCATATTTTTCTTATGACGATTATAATAAAAAAGTAAATGAACTATTTGTAAATGCGATGAAAGAAGAAGTTTCAAAAAGAGATTTGCAAAAATATATACTAGATAGATTAGCCCAAATATAGGCTAAACTATTTCTTTAATACTGTATCAAGAGCTAATTTTGTATTTTCCCATCTATTTTGAGAATTTAACATAACCAATAAAATATCTTTTTTTCCCTCTTTTGCTCTTGCAATTAAACAAGGTCCTGCTTTGCTTGTATATCCTGTTTTTACACCTATCATATATTTTTCTTTAGGTAAAAGTTTATTGCTTGTGTGTGCCGTATATGTTCTTTTTGTGTTTATTGCTTTAAATGAGTAGTTCTCTTTTTTTACAATTTCATTAAATGCTTTATTTTTTATAGAGTATTCTGTAAGTTTTAATAAATCACTAGCTGTACTTTTGTGATTTGGAGCATCAAATCCACAAGGGTTTTGAAAATTTGTTCCCGTCATTCCTAGCATTTTTGCTTTTTTATTCATCATATTTACAAAAGCTTGTTTATTTCCTTTACCTAAATAAATCGCAATTGCATTTGCAGCATCATTTGCTGATTTTATCATGGCAGCATTTACTAAATCTCTTAAGTAAAACTTCTCTCCAACTTTAAAGTTTAATATAGTTGGTTCAACATTTTTCATCTCAGCGGTAATAGTAACAACACTGTTCATTTTCCCACTTTCAATTGCCAAAATTGATGTCATAATCTTTGTAAGACTAGCAGGTCTTACGCTTTGATTTGCATCTTTTTGAAAAATTAGCTGTTTTTTTGTCAAATCTTTTACTATTATTGAATCTAAATCTCTCTCTATTTTTTGGAAAACCTGCTTATCATTATATGAAAATGCGAAAACTGGTAAAATTAATAGTGATATTGCTGTTTTTAATAATTTCATTTAATCCCTTTTTGTAGTGATATCTTCAATTATATAATAAAAAATATTCAATTATCATATAATGCTCTTGCTTCTTTATTTCTTTGCTTCTTTAGTTCCATATCAATGTATTTGTTTATTTGGTTTTGTTTTTGCTTAAAAGCTAAAGTTATTTTTCTTTTTAATGGTCTTTGTTCATAGATATAAAATCCAGCTTCATACATAGATAATCTTATATTTGTAGATATTGCATAACTTGTCATTATTGCACTATTTTTGCAAACTCTAAAAATATCATCAAAATACTCTTTTGTCCAAAGCTCCATATTCACATCACTTGAGAAAGCATCTTGATAAACTATATCAAAAAAATTATTTTCAAAATCTTTTATATATGCTCTTGCATCTTTAATGCAAACTTCTATTTTAAAATTTTCATCTTCATATTTTTGCTTACTTGACAAAGACTCAATAATATTATTTAATGATAAAAACTCTTTTGGATATTGGAATTTTTTTAGAGATTTTACTAGCTCAAAATCCAATTCTGGAGAAAAAATATTTAGTTTTATATCTAAATTATTATGGATAATATAAAAGATTGAAGCCAAAGTATTATATCCCAAACCATAACAAATATCTAAAATATTTAACTCTTTTTTGCTCTTATGGAAATCAAAAGCTGGAATAATATGCTTATTTAAAGCCTCATTTATCGCTCCATCTTCTGTATTATGAAAGTGCTGATTGTACTTTTCTGAATAGAGTGTGTGGCTACCATCTTGTGTGGTAACCATATTGTTTAAAATCAAATTTAGTTTCCTAAACTTGATAACTTCTCTTCACTTAAAAAAAGTTTTTCATTTGACATAGTACCTATTTTGCAAGATAAAATATCTCGTGCAATATCTTTTGCTTCATCCAAAGAGTGCATTTCACATGTTCCACATTGAAAAATATTTAACTCTGGAATATCACTTTGCTTTTCAACTTTCAAAACATCTTCCATTGCATTTTTCCAAGAAGCAGCAACTTTTTCTTCACTTGGCTCTCCAATTAAACTCATATAAAACCCTGTTCTACAACCCATTGGTGATACATCTATAATCTCTACAGTAGATGAATTTAGATGATTTCTAATAAATCCTGCAAAAAGATGCTCTAAAGTATGAGTTCCTTTTTCACTCATCATTTTTTCATTTGGTACACAAAATCTTAAATCAAAAACAGTAATAATGTCACCTTTTGGAGTCTGCATTGTCTTTGCAACTCTAACAGCAGGTGCTGGCATAATTGTGTGATCAACTCTAAAACTATCTAATAACGGCATAAAATTCCTTTGTAAATATTTATTAATTTTTTTAATTATATCCAAAGAATCTATATTTTTAAAATATGTGATTTATTGGTTGAATTTTTGTGTTAAATTTAAATTGTAATATTAAGTTATAAAGATA
>CAYQFC010000026.1:0-10275 GCA_964416585.1 uncultured Aliarcobacter sp. | reverse complement strand
CTAAAAATGCTATTTTAATTGTTGAGTTTGCTCTACAAAAAAGAAAAGAGGGATTTAATCTTGTAGATTCAGCCTTAATAGCTGCAAAAGTTAGACTTAGACCAATTATTATGACATCTTTAGCATTTACAATTGGGGTTTTACCACTTGCAATTAGTGGTGGAGCTGGAGCTGCTTCTAAGCACTCTATTGGAACAGGAGTAATTGGTGGAATGCTAACAGCCACATTTATTGCTATTATTTTCATACCACTATTTTATATTCTTATTTCTAAACTAAGTAGAGAAAAAGATATAGAGAAAAAAGAAGAGATTTAATCTCTTCTTTTTTAATACATTTTATATAAAACTTTAGATAAAATTTATCCACAAAAAATTATTTCATACATAAAGAGCTTTATATGATTAACTCAAATGAGCAATCTACGATATTAATTGTAGATGATATGACTACAAATATTCTTATTTTATCAGATTTACTAAAAGATGATTACAGCATTAAAGTGGCTAAAACAGGGGCAAAAGCTATTGAAATTGCAAATACTCAAGATATTGATTTGATATTACTTGATATTGAAATGCCTGAATTAAACGGTTATGAAGTTTGTAAAATTCTAAAAGAGTCACAAAAAACAAAAAATATTCCAATTATTTTTGTAACTGCAAAAAATAGTGAAGCTGATGAAGAGGTTGGTCTAAATCTTGGGGCTATTGATTATATAACAAAGCCTTTTAGTAAAACAATTGTAAAACTAAGAATTAAAAATCATATAAAACTAAAAGAAAAAACAGATTTACTAGAACAACTATCAATGTATGATGGTCTTACAAATATTAAAAATAGAAGATTCTTTGATGAAATTTTTGAAAAAACTTTTAATGATGTAAAAAGAGAGAAAACAAATCTTGCTTTAATGATGATAGATATTGATTACTTTAAACCTTATAATGATAATTATGGTCATGGAAAGGGAGATGAAGCATTAAAAGATGTTGCTTATGCTTTAAACAAAGCTCTTTGTAGACCAAATGATTTAGTTGCAAGATATGGTGGTGAAGAGTTTGTAGCACTACTAAAAAACATTGATAATGCTGGATTAATCTCTGTTGCAGAAAATATAATTAAAACAATAAATGATTTAAAAATAGAGCATAATTTCTCAAAAATTAGTAATATTCTTACAATTAGTATAGGTATAGCTCATTTTGATGCCTTAAAAGATATTCCAAAACTTGAAATTTTAATAAAAGCTGATGAAACTTTGTATAATGTCAAAAATTCTGGTAGAAATAATTTTAAAATAATCTCTCTCTAATATAAAATAAGGATTTCAAATAGAAAATATTATTCAAGAACTAAATAATGCTATAAAAATAATGTCATATTGGGAATTAATAGCAGCACTATTATCACTTGCATATATATTTTTAGCACTAAAACAAAATCCTTGGTGCTGGGTAACTGCATTTTTTAGCACTCTAATTTATGCTGTTTTATTTTTCGATGCAACTTTACTTATGTCTAGCTTTTTAAATGCATACTATTTAATTATGGCTATTTATGGTTTTTATAGCTGGAAATATACAAATCAGCTATTAAAACAAGAGCTAAAAATATCAACAATAAATCTACAAACAACAATAAAAATAGTTCTTGTTTTTTCAATTTTATCTTTTATTGTTGGCTATATTATGGAAAACAACACAAATGCTAGTTTTGCTTATTTGGATTCAGCAGTTACTGTTTTTTCTCTAGTAACAACTTTTTTGATGGCAAAAAAAGTGCTTCAAGCTTGGTTGTATTGGGTAGTTATTGATGCTTTTGCTGTATATTTATATTTTCAAAAAGAGTTTTATATTACATCTTTAATATTTTTAATATATACAATTATGGCTCTATTTGCATATTTTTCTTGGAAAAAAGAGTATTTAAATGAGCTTAAATAATTTAAAACTCTTAAAATATCAAGGTTTTAACAATATTAGCTATCAGATAAAAGCCAAAGAAAAAAAGTATGTTTTAAGACTTTTTAAATCAAAAAAGAGTGTAAATATTAGTAGAAAATTTGAGTATCAAGCGCAAAAAAAAGCCTATAAAAAAGGCTTTGCTGCAAAACCAATATTTTATTCAAAAGAGTTTATGATTTATGAGTATTTAAAAGGTATTCATAAAGATGTATTAGAGAAAAAAGATATTAAAAATCTAGCAAAGATAGTAAAAAAGCTCCATAAAATAGAGCTAAAAACAAAGAGTTATAATTTTGAAAAAGATTTTAAATATTATGAAAATATCTTAAAAGATGATAAAAATCTAAATATTATTAATAAGTCAAAAACTATTTTCAAAAAGCTAAAAAAATATGAAAAAGATTTGGTTTTATCGCATTTTGATTTAAATCCAAAAAATATTATTTTTAAAAAAGATAAGATTTTTATAATTGACTGGGAGTATGCTGGAACAAATGATAGATTTTTTGATTTAGCAACAATTTGTGTTGAGTTTAATTTTAATAAAAAGATGCAAAAACTATTTTTAAATAGCTATTTTAAAAAGAGTAAAAAATATTATTTTTTAAAACTAAAGCTATACAAAAAGCTATATAAAAATATTTGCTTACTTTGGTTTTCAAGCATAGATGGTAATTTATCTAAAGGTAACTAAATTTTAATTATAATATATATTAATTATTAAATCTTTTTTTATAGGTAAAAAATGAAAAATCAAAATTCAAATGATAATATTTATATAAGCAAAAATGAGTATGAAGAGCTTTTAAAACTAAAAGAGCAAAATAGACTTCTTCATCTTGATTTACTAAAAGCAAAATCTGATAATAAAAATAAAATAAACTTTTTACAAACCCTTATAGATACTCTTCCTATTCCTATTTTTTACAAAGGAAGTGATAGTAGGTTTTTGGGTTTTAATAAAGAGTATGAGAGAGTTTTTAGTGCAAAAAGAGAAGATTTAATAGGAAAAAGAGTTTTAGATTTGGAGTATTTGTCTCTTGAAGATAGAATAGATTATCAAAAAGAAGATGAAAGAGTAATCAAAAATTGTGAAGCTGTAAAAAAAGAGATGCTAATGCCATATTTCGATGGTTCTATTAGAGAAACAGTCTATCATGTAAACGGCTTTAAAGATATCTTTGGAAAACCAGCTGGTCTTCTTGGAACTTTTATTGATGTTAGCGAATTAAAAGAGGCACAAAGAAAAGCAGAAAATGCAAACGAAGCAAGAGGTCAATTTTTGGCAAATATGAGCCATGAAATAAGAACTCCTTTAAATGGAATAATTGGTCTTAGCAATTTACTTTTAGATACAGATTTAAACGATAAACAAACTAATTATGTAGAGAAAACACTTAGCTCTTCAAAGGCACTTTTGGAGATTATAAATGATATTTTAGACTACTCAAAAATAGATGCAAAAAAAATGGAGCTTTGTTTTAGTGAGATAAATCTTGAAGACCTTTTAAGAAATTGCTCTTTATTTTTTGAACATAAAGCCTATGAAAAAGGTCTTGAGCTACATATTGATTATGATTTAAATATCCCAAAAATTTTAATAGCTGACTCATTAAGACTTACACAAATTATGAATAATCTTCTTGGAAATGCTATTAAATTTACTCAAAAAGGTGATATATCTTTGCTTGTAAACCTAAAAGAAGATATGCTTGATAGTGTTAGAGTTGAAATTTCAGTTAAAGATAGTGGAATTGGAATAAGCAAAGATGGAATTGAAAAATTATTTAAAGCCTTTTCGCAAGTTGATGTATCAAATACAAGAAGTTATGGTGGAAGCGGGTTAGGTCTTAAAATTACAAAAAACCTTATAAATTTAATGGATGGGGACATAAGAGTTGAGAGTCTTGAAGGTCTTGGTTCAAAATTTATCTTTGATGTAGTTTTAAAAAAATTAAAAAACCATAAACATTCACTTCAATTTATAAATAATTTCCAAAATAAAGTATTTATGGTTGTAGAAGATAATGAAATAGAAAGAGAGATAATTGCAAAGCTTCTTGAATCTTGGAATATTATTCCTATTTTATGTAAAAATGGACAGGAGGCAATAGAAGAAGCAAAAAATAGAAAAATTGATTATTTGCTAGTTGATTATAAAATGCCACTTTTGGACGGTCTTGATGTAATAGAAGAGATACAAAAAGATTATATTGGAAAAATTCCAAAAATGATTATGATTAGTGCTTTACACAAAGATGAGATTCTTATTGATTCAGAAAAAAGAGGGATTAAGGCTGATTATATTTTGCACAAACCAATTACAAACTCTATTTTACTTGAAGCATTAATTGATAAATGTGAACTAGAATATGTAAATAATAGTGATAATTTAAGCTTTATTGGGGATATTTTATTGGTTGAAGATAATGAGATAAATCAACTTGTTGCAAAAGATATTTTGACAAACCTAAATCTAAATGTTGATATTGCAGAAAATGGACTAGTAGCTGTGAGTATGGCAAAAAACAAATCTTATGATTTAATTTTTATGGATTTACAAATGCCTATTATGGATGGATTTGAAGCATCTAGAAAAATAAGGGAGTTTGATTTAAATATTCCAATTGTAGCTCTAAGTGCAGCTGCTATGGAAAATGATAAAAAAATGACTCTTGAAGCTGGAATGAATGAGCATTTATCAAAACCAATAAATATTGAAGAGTTGAAAATCTGCCTTCAAAACTATTTAAAATATACAATTAATGAAAACTCTTTTAGCAAAAATGAAATTTTTAAAGGAGTGAATATTGAAGGAATTGATGATGCAAGATTGGTAAGTTTATACTCAACGAAAGATAAGGTTATAAATGTTTTAGAGCTATTTATAAACTCATCAAATAATTTTTGCAAGGATATAAGAAATCTTGAGATATTAAGTAAATCATTTAATCTTGCTATTCACTCTTTAAAGGGAGTAAGTGGAAATATTGGTGCCAAAAAAATATATGAACTATGTTTAAAGATAGAAAAATCTAAAAATAAAGATGAAATATTTAATCTTCTTAGTATTGTATGTTCAAATTTAAACTCACTTATTTTTCTTATTTCAGATTTTATAAAAAATAATAAAGCAAAAATAGATATTGAGTTTGATAAAAATAACGATTTAATTTTCATTAAAGATATTTTAAAAAAAGCACAAGATGATATATTTATTGAACCAAATGATATAAAAAAATTACATTTAATACTAAGTCATTACTCTTTGGATACAAATTTAATCAAGAAAATAAAAGAGTCTTTAGAAGATTTTGAGCTTGAAGTGGCAACTATTTTATTAAATGAAATTTTAAAACAAATAGAAGATTAGAAAAATTTATGAATTTAGAAGAAAAACTAAAACAGCTCCCAAACGAAGCAGGAGTTTATCAATATTTTGATAATAGTGGAAAGCTTCTTTATATTGGAAAAGCAAAAAGTCTTAAAAATAGAGTCAAAAGCTACTTTAAATTTACTCCCAAACTAGAGGCATCTTCTGATTTAAGTCCACGAATATTTAAGATGATTAGTGAAACTTCTTATATTGAGTGGATTGTTGTTCCAAATGAACACGATGCTTTGATTTTGGAAAATTCACTAATAAAACAGCTTAAACCAAAGTATAATGTACTTCTAAGAGATGATAAAACCTATCCATATATTTTTGTAGATTTAAATGATGATTTTCCAAGAATTGAAATAACTAGAAAAGTAGAAAAAGGTAAAAATATAAAATATTTTGGTCCATATTCAAGTGGTGCAAAAGATATGCTTGAAAGTATTTATGAAATAGTTCCTTTGGTTCAAAAAAAGTCTTGCATAAAAGGAAAAAAGGCTTGTCTTTTTTATCAAATAGGAAAATGTATGGCTCCTTGTGAAAATAAAATATCAAAAGAGAGCTATAAAAAACTACTAGATGAAGCTTTAAGTTATATCTATAATAAATCAAAACTTTTAAATAAACTAAAAGAGAAAATGGAGTTTTATTCAAATGAGTTTAGATTTGAAGATGCTTTAGTAATTAGAGATAGAGTAAAAACAATAGAAAAATCAGAGATAAAAACAGCTATTGATTTGGCTTCAAATGAGGATTTGGATATTTTTTCTATAGTATCATCTTCAAATAAAGCGGCTCTTGTAAGGATGTTTATTAGAGATGGAAAACTAGTATCTTCAAATTATGATTTTATAAAAATAGATGATGAGCTAAAGTTTGATTTAAACGAAGCCTATAAAAGAGCATTAATCAACTACTACTCAAACGATTTGCCAATAATCCCAAAAGAGATTTTAATAGCAAATGAGCTTGAGAATATTGATGATTTAGAAGATTTTTTACAAAAAAGATTTAATAGAAAAATAAAAATTACAAATCCAAAAATAGACAAAAAAGCAAATCTAATAAAAATTGCCCAAAATAATTGTAGTGAACTTTTAAGGCTTGATAAAATAAAGGATGAAAGCTCTATTTACAAAGAGATAAAAGAGCTTTTTAATTTAAATACCCTGCCCTATTTAATTGAAACATTTGATAATTCACATATGATGGGTCAAGCAACAGTTGGTGCTATGGTAGTTTGGAATAAAGAGATAAATAATTTTGATAAATCTTTATACAGACACTATAATTTGGATAGCCTTGATGAGTATTCTCAAATGAAAGAGCTTTTAAGCAAAAGAGTTGATAGTTTCTCAAAAAATAGCCCTCCTGATTTGTGGGTAATTGATGGTGGTACAACCTTGCTTAATCTTGCTTTTGATATTACAAACTCTTTTGGGGTAAATTTGGATATTATTGCTATTTCTAAGCAAAAAGTTGATGCAAAATCATATAGAGCAAAAGGAAATGCAAAAGATATTGTTCATTTTAAAGAAAATGGTGAGATAAAAAGTATAAATTTGCTTCCTAGTGATAAAAGATTGCAGTTTATTCAAAGATTAAGAGATGAAGCACATAGATTTGCAATAACTTTTCATAAAAAGCAAAAAAGAAAAGAGGATAAAGAGATATCTTTACTTCAAATACAAGGAATTGGCGAAGCAAAAATTAAAAAACTTCTACTATATTTTGGTGAGTTTGAAAAGATAAAAACTTCAAATTTTGATGAATTAAAAGATGTTTTAAATGAGACTGATGCAAAAAATTTAATTGAATATTTTAAAAAGGAAAGTAGTGGCGAAAATATTATTAAATAAGAGTAATCTTTTTTATAATTTAGAAATAATTTCACAAAAAACAAAAGATAAGAAAAAAGTTGCTGTTGTATTAAAAGATAATGCTTATGGGCATGGTATTACAGAGATTGCAAATTTATGTAAAGAGTTTGGAATAGAAAAAGCTGTTGTAAAAAACCTAGAAGACGCACAAAAAATAATAGATATTTTTCCATATATTTTAGTCTTAGCCGACACATCTTTTCACAACTATTCACATACTTTTCACATAGCAATAAATAGTCTTGAAGATATTAAAAAAGTCCCACAAAATGCAAATGTACATCTAAAAATTGATTCAGGAATGCATAGAAATGGAATAAGTATAGATGATATAGAAGTGGCTATTTATGGGCTTTTGGAACAAAAAGCCAACATTACAGGGGTTTTTACACACCATAGAGCCGCTGATACTTTAAGTACAGATTTTTTCTGGCAAAAACAAAACTTTGCAAAAGCAAAATCTAAGGTAAAAAAAGTATGTGAAAAACTTTTATTAGCAACTCCTTCTTTTCACTCTTGCAATTCAAGTGCTTTATTTAGAGAACAAAATTTTGACTCTTTAAATGAAGATTTTGCAAGAGTTGGAATAGCAACTTATGGATATTTAGATAATGACAATATATTTGATTTTCCAAAACTAAAACCTGTTTTAAGTCTTTTTGCTGCTAAAATGGCAAGTAGAACTCTAAAAAAAACTCAAAGTCTTGGATATGGTGGAAAATTTACAGCAAATGAAGATATGGAAGTTTCAACATACGATATTGGATATGGAGATGGTTTTTTTAGATTAAATGAAGATGATAATTACACAACTCCCAAGGGCTATAAGGTTTTAGGGAGAGTCTCTATGGATAATTTAACTCTAAATAGCACTGATAATGAGGTTTGTATATTTGATGATGTAAGAAATTTAGCTAAAATACATAAAACAATTAGCTATGAGATAACTTGTAATCTAAAAGATAGTATAAAAAAAGAGATTATTTAAAGAGGATTTATGGATATAAACTACTACAAAGATAAATTAGAAGAGTTGCAAAAACTCTCTAAAACTGGCTTTTGGGAGTTGGATTTACAAACTCAAAAAGTATTATATTCAAGTGAAATTTATAATATTTTAGAGATCAACAAAGATAGTTTTGTTCATACTTATGAGAATTTTCTAAAACTTGTTCTTCCTGAAGATTTAGAAAAAATAAATAGTTTTTATATAAATAATATAAAAAATAAAACTACAAACTCATCGATAAAACACAGAATTATCACAAAAACAAACACAATAAAATATCTAGAACATAGATTAAAAATAAATTTTAATAATCAAGGAGTTCCAATATCTTGCTTTGGAACAATTCAAGATATAAGTAATCAAGAGCTTTACAAACAAAAGCAGAATGAAGATTTTATTACTATTAAAAACAATAGTGCTGAACTTGAAGCGATTTTTAACAATACAATAGATGGTTTAGCAATAATTGATCTAGATACAAATTTTATAAAAGTAAACGACTCTTACTGCAATATCACAGGTTTAAGTAAAGATGAACTTCTAAAAAGTAGCTGTTTTGAACTAACAGAAGATAGCTTTAAAGATGAATCAAAAAAAAGTTTTGAAGAGTTTTTAAAGACAAATGAGTCAAAATCTTTTGAAAAAATATGTAGAATAAAAAATAGAAATATAGATGTAATATTGCATCCATATAGAATTAGTGAAGATAAAATACTAATTAATATGAGAGATATTTCAGTAGATAAATTAATTCAAGAGCAATCTAGACTTATATCTATGGGCGAAATGGTCGAAAATATTGCTCATCAATGGAGACAACCTCTTAGTATAATTACATCAATTGCGAGTTCTACTAAACTTTTAAGCAATTTAAACAAATTAGAAAAAAATAATTTATCTGAAGATATGGATAAGATTTTAAAACAATCTAATCTTATTTCAAATATTATTGATGATTTTGGAAACTTTATTTCATATACAAATGATTTAGAAAAAATAAGCATTCTTGATACTTTAAAAACATCTTTGTCTTTAATTGATTTATCCCTTAAATCAAATAATATAAGAGTTGTTACAGATTTTCAAGAAGATTTAATAATTTCAGGTTATAAAAATGAGCTGATTCAATCTTTTGTAAATATCTTAAATAATGCAAAAGATGCTCTTCTTGACAAAAATGATAGATTTATCTTAATTTGTAGTAAAAAAGTGGGAAATAACCTTAGAATTGAGATAAAAGATAGTGGTGGTGGAATACCTGAAAAAATCATAAATAGAGTTTTCGAGCCTTATTTTACTACAAAACATCAAAGTTTTGGGACAGGAATTGGTCTTTCAATGACCCACAAATTCCTAGCTACAAGGCATAATGCTACAATTACTCAAAGTAATATAGAGTTTGAATTTAAACATCAAATTCACAAAGGTGCCTCTTTTGTAATTATGTTTCAAGATAGTCCAAAGGATATATAAATGCTAATTTCAGGTAGTGCAGCACTAAATATTTTATTAGCAAACAATAATAAAGTTATAAATGATGTACTAAAAGAGGCTGATTCAAAGCTATTTGAAAATATAGTAAAACAAGATTCAAAAACACAAACAACAGCTAGTGAAGTTATAAAAGAGCTATTTTCAAATATAAAAGATGGTTCAAAATCGCCATCTTCTCTTGAAAATATATTGAAAAACTCAACAATTTTTAAAGAACTAGGAAACACTTCAACAAATCTTGCAAATCTATCATCTTTATTAAATGAACTTGACGAAAATAGTAGCCTCTCTAAATTTAAAGCTCCAATAGAAAATCTATCAAAAAGTATAAAAGATTTGGATGCTTCAAGTCTTAAAGAGCAGATAAAAAACTCAGGAGTTTTTCTTGAAAATAAATTGGCAAATACACCAAATGCTAAGCTTGAAAATACACTAAAAGATATTCAAAGTTTAATTAAAAATATTGATACTCCTGTTGTAAAACAGCTAAATGAACAGATAAATAAGATTTTACAAGATATTCAAAAACCAGCCACATTACCACAA
>CAYQFC010000025.1:0-10276 GCA_964416585.1 uncultured Aliarcobacter sp. | reverse complement strand
ATAAAAAATAGGTTGAATTAACTCTCTTCTACTAAGTTATGATATATACAAAATAATAAAAAATTATTTTAACCTTATAATAGTTTGGCACAATCCAATATTATCAGTTATATCAACAATTTCAAAACCAACTTTAAGTAGTATTTTTTCAAAATCACTATATCTAAACATTTTACTATATCCATTTGCAATAGCAGTAAAATATGGGCTTGTATTAATTACACAATATGAAGCTATTTCATTGTTTTGTCTATCCCAAAATGGCTCCATTATACAAACTTGACTATTTTTGTTCATAGATTTTTTTACTTTTAATAAAATCTGCTCTATTTGTTCATCTTCAAAACAATCTAAAAATTGGCTCATCCAAATAATATCTATATTTTCTGGAACATTAATATCATTAAGCAATACATTAGACTCAATAAATGAAACATTTGTTAAATTCTTTTCATAAATATTTTTTTTTGCTAATTTTATTTGTTGTGGTAAATCCATTATTGTAATATCAATTTGTGGATATTTACTTGATAGCTCCATAGCAAATTTACCAGTATTTCCACCAATATCCAAAATAGATTTGATATTTAAATTATTCAAATACTCTATTGCTTTTGGAAATCCAGAATCAGAATAAAAATGGTCAAATTCAAACCAGCTATCTTGAACTTTTTGTGGTAAACTTGAAAGTGCTGGATATATAGTTTCCCAATCTCCAAACACTTTTAAACCTTCAGGTTTTCTATTTTTTATTGACTCTTCTAAATTATAAAGTCCAAGATAATTTACATAGTGGTTATAATTCATATTTGCATTTGTCATCTTATCACTATTTATAAATATTCCAACTTTTGAGACAAAAAGCTTATTATCTTTCTCATATAAAATATTTGCACTTATTGCTGTCTCACTTAAAACTTTTATGGCGTAAATAGATAAATCAGAAATACTAGATAACTCTTCAATACTTAAACCATTTTTGTTTTTTGACAGAATATTTAAAATATTTGTATCTCTTAAAACTCTAGCAACTTGAAAAACTATTGGAGCAAAAGCTATTTTTTGTGCTTCATATAAAGCCTCTACTGTTGATAAATTTTGTGCATCTTGAAAGAAACTTTTTTCCATATCTTTTCCTAATATTTTTCTTTATTATTCATTGTTACTTTTTTATGAAATACTTTTTTTGTTACTGGACTTACAATAGTAGTTAAAGAAAAAATTATATCATTTATTCCTTGACTAAAAATAGCACTATTATTGGCTTCTATTTTTGAACCTGCAATATCAAGTTTTGAATTCAAGAGATTTATTGCAATATCTCCTTTTATAGTACTTGATGTTATGTTTATATTAGAGTTTATTGCTTGAATTGAGTTAGAGCTTGAACCTATATTTGAATCTACTATATAAACATCAGAATTTTCAATTATAAGTCTTTCTATATTACAGTTGTTTAAATGTAAATTATTTGAATTAGTAATTTTTAAATATTTATAACTACAATCTTTTAATTCACCTTTACTATTTTTTAGCTCTCTATTTAAACTACTTTGTTTATAGATTTTTTCATCTTTTTTTATATCATTACTCAAAAAATAATCTAAATAATTAAAATATTCTTCTTTTGAATCAAGGATTGGAACATGTCCACTATTTTTTATTATAAATAGTTTTGAATTATCCAATAAAAAATTTAAAACATATCCACTTCTTAAAGGAGTAACTCCATCATTTTCACCCCATAATATCATTGTAGGAGTTTTAATATTATGTAACTCAAACCAATCTTCAGTCATAAGACCTAATGCTGCTATTGAAGTTGGCGAATTTAAAAATTTTGTTCTAATTCTTTCATCTCTTACAACACTACTTAAATCTTTTGGTAAAATACTTGCTAAACTATTTGTGATATTTGTTGCAAATTGTGATATTTGACCATTTAATTCACTTCTACTATTTTCATCAACCATTTTACTAACTTGATTTTTTATCATAAATTCACCATAGGAATCTTTATGTAAAATTCCAGCAGAATCAATAACAAAAAGTTTTTTAATTTTATCTTGATGTAAAGTAGCATATTTAAGACTAATAGCTCCACCCATAGAGTGTCCAACTAAATAAAATTGTCTATTATCTAAAAATTTAGAAACTAAAAAATCTAAAACTTGTGCATATTTTTCTGGTGTATATTCAACATTATCTTTTGATGATTTTCCAAATCCTGGTAAATCAAAAGTTATCACATAGTAGTTATCTTTTAATTTATGTATAGTTTCTTGCCAAATAGTTGAAGCTTCATCACCTAAACCATGTACAAAAACTATTGGTTCATTTTCAATATTTCCATCAACATTTATATACACTTGTGAATTTAAAACTGGTTCTTGTATATAAAACTCATCTGCAAATATCTTAGAAAACAGAAAAAATATTACAAAAATATATTTAATCTTGTAACTTAACAATAAAAGTTCCTTTTGCATAAATATCATTTTGGTTTATAAGTTCAAAGCTAAATTCATTTAACAAATCAAAGCTTGTATCTTTTTTAATCTTTATTTGAAACTCCAAAATATCACAATCTTTTAAAAGTTCAACATCTTTAAGGCTAAGTAAAAAGCCAATTTGTGGTTTTTCATTTTGTGAAAAAACAATACTACTTTGAGCTGCCGCTTCGCATATCATTGGAAGTGTTGGCAAATAAGGAAAAGAGCAAGATACAAAAATATAATCTGCATCTTTTTTTACAATCTCTTCTACAAATCTTATTGGTTTTTGGTGAGGTAAATTTTTCATATATCAACTCTTACAATATTTTTTTTAGTTTTATCAAAATTTTGAGCAATAAACATAAGATGTTTTATAGAGTTAGGAAAACCTTTTAAAGTTATATTTTCAAGATTTATAGTGCTATCCTCTTTACTTATTTTTACTTTTAAAGCAACAACAGATTCTAAAAAATCAATACAAGAGTTTACCTCTTGTATATTTGGAATATTTATAGTTTCACTACAAATCAAAACAACCTCATCATTATCTAAAGCTTTAATGGCACCTGCTTTTAAAACTTTTAAAGAAGTTTCATCTCCACTTGAAATAGTTAATATCTCATTTTTATTTTCAAATAAAATAGAGGCATATGATACAGCTGTATTATAAACAGAGTTTTGAAAATCTGTTGGAGATAACATACTTTCATCTAAAATAGCTTTTAATATGTTTGATGAAGATAGCAACTCTCCAAAAGAGCTTCCGTATATAATTCTACTGTTTTTTGCATCTATTTTATGTAAGGCTTCAATTACAAGTTTTGAAGCTTTTGTTAATCTTCTTCTAAAAACCATTTGAGGTACTAACTCTTTTGTATTTAGCTCTTCAATACTATCTTTATCAAAAAGATAAAAAGCATCTAATATCTCTAAATTAATCTTCATTACATATTCCAAAAATTAAAGATGTATTATTACCACCAAATGCAAAAGAGTTACTAATAGTATATTTTATATCTTGTTTAGAAGTAACCATTGGATAGTTTATTCCATCTATTTCTATCTCATTTAAACCTTTATTTGGCACAATAGTTTGATTTTTTAAAACCATACAACATATAATTGCCTCAATAGCTCCAGCAGCACCTAAAGTATGTCCAGTAATTGATTTTGTAGAACTAACTTGTGGTTTTGTTTTACTATCTTTAAAAAGCTCTTTAATTGCTGTTAATTCTGAAAAATCATTTGCATAAGTTCCAGTTCCATGAGCATTTATGTAATCTATATCATCTGGTTTTAGTTTAGCATCTTTTAAAGCATTTTTCATAGCTTCTATTGCACCAAGTCCATTTGGATGTGGTTGTGTCATATGGTGTGCATCTGAACTATATCCAACACCTAAAATTTCTATTGAACTATCTTGTTTTTTATCTTGTAAAAATAAAATACCAAAACCTTCGGCTACATTCATACCTTCTCTATTTTTATCAAAAGGAGTACAAGGTTTTGAAGATAAAACACTTAAAGCAGAAAATCCACAAACAGTTGTATGTGATAAATCATCAATTCCAACAACTAAAACATTTTTATATATACCTTTTTGTATTACCTCTTTTGCATAACCTAATGCATTTGCACTTGAAGTACAAGCAGTTGAAAAAGATATATCATCATAAAAAGTAAACTGTTTTTTTAAAAAATATGCTATTGAATCTATTGGATGTTTTTTATAATCTATATTTTTATAGTTTTTATCTTTAAAATATAAATTTTCAGTTTCACTCATTCCTCCAACGCTTGAACCTACAACCAAAAGAGTATCTTGAAAATCTTTTAAATTTAAGTTTTTCAATAGTTCTTTCAATCTTTCAAGCAAAATATCATTTAAAGATTTATCTTTTTTTATCTTTCCAATAGCTACAACTCTATCTTTTACATAATTTGTATCCAAAGTTATAGTATCTTTTTTTTCACAAATTGAAGAGAAAAGCTCATTAGCATTATCTCCTGCACAAGAGATAGTGTCAAAATAGTTTACAAAAACTCTATTTTTAAAATTCATTAATTTTGGCTCTCACTCATCTCAACAAGCGCATCAATTCTTTGCTTTGTATTTTTCACAAAATAGTTATTTTCATCCCAAACATAGCCTGAAAGTATTGAAGCAATAGATTGTTTTATCTGTTTAGATTTATTTTTAGCATAAAAAATTTTTCTTAGTTTTCCACTATACCAAGCATATACAAACTCTCTAAAGACATTTATACCCATCATCATATAATCTTCATAATCTTTTTGCCAATCTACTTCTTTTCCATTTAACTCATCAATAATCAAAGATGCAACTCTTGAAGATGACTCCAATGCCAATGTAACACCTGAAGAGAAAACAGGATCTAAAAACTCTGTAGCATTTCCACTCATTGCAAAACCTTTCCCATACATCTTTTTAATAGATGCTGAGTAACCATTTATAATTCTTACAGGTGCCACTTGCTTTGCATTTTTATATTTTTCTTTTAAATATTTATGACTATTTATAGCTTTTAACAAAAACTCCTCTTTTGAAAGTCCTGTATCTAAGAAATAGTTCTCTTCACAAACTATACCAATAGAAGTTACTCCATCGCTAAAAGGAATTCCCCAAAACCAAGCTTTATTATCATCGTGTATAACAATATCTATAAAACCTTCATTCTCTTTATCTCTTCTTGTTTCGCCTGTCATTCTTGTTAAAATTGCATTTCTTAGTTTTAAATCAGATGGCTCATCAAGATTTAAAAGTTGTGGTAAAACTCTTCCATATCCAGAAGCATCTAAAACAAATCTTGCTTTAAAACTACTTTTTACTCCATCTTCATTTTGTGCGTATATAATATTTTTTTCATTATCATAATCTATAACTTCAACTTTATGTCTTACATCAGCTCCTAGTTTAATTGCTGTTTGAAGTAAAACATTGTCAAACTCTTCTCTTTTTACTTGAAAACTTGTATTGCATTTTTGACCTAAATTATCTCTAAAATCAATTATCTCTTCGATTTTATTCTCATCAATAAAAATTGCTCCTGGTTTTAACATAAAACCTTGCTCTTTTATTACATCTAATATTCCAATACTCTCTAAAACTTCATTACATTTTGGAAGAAGTGACTCACCTATTACAAATCTTGGAAACTCTAATTTTTCCAAAATTGTCACACTAAACCCAGCTTTTAAAAGTTTACAAGCAGCAATAGAACCACTAGGTCCTCCCCCAATTATAAGTACATCACAATTTTCTTCCATGACAACTTCTTATTTTAAATTTTCATTTATATAGTTTAATAAATTTTGAACTGATGAAAAAATAGTCTTATAATCAGCACTATTACTAATTTTTACTCCATACTCTTTTTCAATAATTAAAACTAACTCTATTGAATCAACAGAGTCTAAACCAATCCCCTCTTCTCCAAACAAAGCTGAATTGTTATCTATATCATCAACTGTTATATCTTCTAGCTTTAAACCATCAATTAACACTTGCTTAAAATTATCTATTGAAATTGCCATATTTTCTATTCCCTTATATAAAAATTAAGGGATTATTATATCTATATTACTCTTAAGCTTTAAAAAAATAATATTAAGAGAATTTATTATATAATCACTACCAAAAATTTATCCTAGGTACATTATATTTTGAAAAATCTATTTAAAATTTTAGAGATAACAAAAAAAGAGAGTGAAAAAGAGATAACAATTTTATTAACAAATAAAAGTCATCCTTTTTTTAAAGCTCATTTCCCAAAAAATGAGATTTTGGCTGGATTTTTACAAATAGATATTATTGCAGATGTTTTAAAACATAGTGTTAAAAAGATAAATAAGGCAAAATTTTTATCTATAATAAAACCAGATGATATTATTAAATATTGTATTAGTTCAAAAGATAATATATCGTATAAAATTATTATTAAAAACAAAGAAAATAAGAAAATTAGTGAGTTTAGTTATGAAATATAAAGATATTATAGTTATTGTCCCTACTTTAAACAATGATTTAACAATTCAAAATGTTGTGGATGATATTTTATCTTTTGGATATAAAGTTATTGTAATTGATGATGGGTACACAAATCCTGTATCAAATTTTTTAAAACAAAATGATAATGTAACTATAATTAGACATGAAAAAAATAGAGGTAAAGGTGAAGCTATTTTAAGTGGAGCTAAAAAAGCAAAAGAGTTAGGTTATGAATATTTTGCTAGTTTAGATGGTGATGGACAACATATGGCAAGTGAAATAAAAAAGCTTCAAAATACAATTTCAAAAGAGAATCAAATAATTATTGGTGCTAGAAATTTTGATATTGCAAATGTTCCAAATGGCTCAAAATTTGGAAGATGGTTTAGTAATTTCTGGGCTTGTTGGGATACTGGATATAAAATAACTGACTCTTTATCTGGATTTAGAATTTATCCTATTTCAATATTAGACCTTCCATACAAAACTTCAAAATTTGATTGGGAAATGGAAGTTTTAGTAAGACACGCATGGGCTGGAAATGAGATAGTTGAAACAGTTATAGAGTGCTACTATCCAAAAGCCGAAGAGAGAGTTAGCCATTTTAGAAAATTTGAAGATACTATGGCTATTGTTTGGGTTCATGTACAAATGCTTCCAATAAAGTGGACAAATATGTTTTTAAATCTATTTAGAAGAAAAAATAAGTAATGGCTACTATTCAAAGAGGAAGTGGATGGAGTATAAAATTAGTTTTTACTCTTTATAAATTTTTTGGTTATAAATTTACATACTACCTAATGTATCCTGTAACATTTTTCTATTTTATTTTTGCAAGTAATGTTTATAAATCTTTAAAAATATATTATGAAAAATTAAATATTCCATTTACAAAAAAAATCTATTACAATCATCTTTTTATGTTTGCTATGTGCATGGTAGATAGATTTATCTCAAAATATGATTGTGCTTCTTATACTTACACTTATGAAAATAAAGATTTTATAAAAGAAAAAGTTGATAGTGGTTCTATTTTACTTCTTTCACACTTTGGAGGATGGTCATCTTCTACTTGTAATACATTAAGCAATAATATTATTAATGTTGTGATGAAAGAGGTTATTTTAAATAGTATTAAACAAATTGAGAATTCTATTAATAATCCTTTAAAAAATGTTAGAGTAATTGATCAATCTTTAAATCCAATCGAGGTCTCTATAAAAATAGCAAACGCAATATCAAATAAAGAGTGTGTAGCTTTTATGGCAGATAGAGCAGTAGATCCAAGATTTACACAAAAAGTAGAGTTTTTAGGGGAATTAGCCTCTTTTAATACAAATCCATTTAAAGTTGCATATAAAACAAAGACTCCTTTAACTCTATTTTTCATAGTTCATAAGGGTTTACAAAACTACTATGTTCATAGTAAAGAGATAAAAATGGATTTTTCATTAGATGAAAATAGTGCTGTTACAAACTCTTTAAATGAGTATGTAAAAGATTTTGAAGCAATTGTGAAAAAATATCCAAATCAGTGGTTTAATTTATATAATTTTTGGGAAAGGTAATTAAAATTGATAATAGATGAAAGATATATAACTCTAAGTGAGATTATAAATAGTGATAAAATAGAGATTTCAAATGATAAAAAGTTTATAGACCATATAAATGAAACTCATAATTTTTTAATAAATGAGATAAAAGATGGTAAACCAATTTATGGTATTACAACAGGATATGGAGCTAGTGGTAAAAACTATGTAAGCTATGAAGATAGTAAGATTTTACAAACAAATCTTTTCAGATTTCATGGATGTGGTGTAGGAAAAAAACTATCTTATAAAGTTTGTAAATATGCACTAATTGCTAGAACTATCTCTTTAAGTAAAGCAAAATCTGGGGTTAGTATTGAACTTCTTAAAAGACTTGAGATGCTAATACAAAAAGATATTATTCCTGTTATTCCATCTCAAGGTTCTGTTGGAGCAAGTGGTGATTTAACACCACTTTCATATATAGCTGCTGTAGTTGCTGGTGAGAGAGAAGTTTATTATAAAGGTGAGATAAAAGATGTAATGGAAGTTTATAAAGAGCTAAATATTACACCTTATACTTTTAAGCCAAAAGAGGCTCTTGCAATCATGAATGGAACAACGATAATGAGTGCAATTGCACTAGCAGCTATTGAAGAGTTTGAAACAATTTTAGACTCTATGGAATCATTTGTTGCAGGTATGTTTGAAGTTTTATTAGGAGATGATACACCAGTTGCTGATTTTGTGCATCTTTCAAAACCTTTTAGTGGACAAATCCAAAGTGCAAAAAATATAAAAAGAAAAATAGAAGGCTCAAAATTAACTCATGGAAGAGATGATAGATATGATAAATTTTTTGCTGATAATGATTTAAATATTCAAGATAACTACTCAATGAGATGTGCTCCTCAGGTTTTAGGAGTAATTAGAGACAACCTTGAAATTTCTAAAAATTGGGTAGAACAAGAGATTAACTCTGTAAATGATAATCCTTTGATTGATGGAGTAAATAAAAAAATATATACTTCTGGAAACTTTTATGGTGGTTATGTAGCACATGCAATGGATACACTAAAAATTTGTGCTGGAAATTTAGCTGATTTACTAGATAAAGAGTTTGCACTTTTAGTTGATCATAAATTCAATCGTGGTTTAGGTGAAAATTTAAAACTATCACATGAGCCTTTTTATCATGGTTTTAAAGCTATGCAAATAACTCTTAGTTCACTTAGTGCAGATGTTATGAAAAATACAACTGCTGCTTCAATATTCTCAAGACCAACAGAATCTCTAAACCAAGATAAAGTCTCTATGGGAACAACAGCTGCAAATGATTTTTCTAAAATGATTCCAGACCTTTATAATATGCTTTCTATTGCTTTTATAGGAATGGCTCAAGCTGTTGATATAAGAGGAAAAGATTTAGTTTCACCACATCTTACAAATATTTACGAAAATATTAGAAAAGATGTAAAACCTTTATATGAAGATAGAAGAATGGATTTTGATATTGAAAAAATTTATACTCTAATTGAAATGAAGAAGTTTATATAGATGAAAAAAGTATTAGTTACAGGTGCTACTGGAAGTATTGGCGAAGAGATTGTAAAAGAGTATGCAAAAAATGGTTTTTTTGTATATATTCACTACAATAGTAACCATCAAAAAGCTCAAAATTTACTAGAAGAGATAGATAACAAAGGTGAGCTTATCTCTTTTGATATTAAAGATAAAGAGTCTATAAAAAATAGTTTAGAAAATCTTGATGTTGATGTTTTAATAAATAATGCTGGAATAATAAAAGATAATCTTTTTTTCTTTATGAGTGATGATGAGTGGGAAGATGTAATAAACACAAATTTAAATGGAAATTTTTATATTACAAAAATCATTTCTAAAAATATGATGATGAATAAAAGAGGAAGTATTGTAAATATTGCATCTATTTCAGGTGTTAGTGGAAATGCTGGTCAAGCCAACTATAGTGCAAGTAAAGGTGGAATTATAGCTCTTACAAAAACTTTATGTCTTGAACTTGGTCGTTATAATATTAGAGTAAATGCTCTTGCTCCTGCAATAATAGAATCAGAAATGACAAAAGATATTCCAAATCTAAAAGAGATGAAAAAAGCAATTCCTCTAGGAAGATTTGGAACAGCCAATGAAGTTGCATCGTGTGCATACTTCATAGGAGTTGATGCAACTTATATTAGCGGTGAGGTTTTAAATATTAGCGG
>CAYQFC010000024.1:0-10463 GCA_964416585.1 uncultured Aliarcobacter sp. | reverse complement strand
TATATTTTAATCTATAAAAAAACCTATCATACATACCTTTTCCAAAACCAACTCTTTTATTTAAAGCATCAACTCCAACAATAGGAACCACTGCTAAATCTATCTTTTTTGTCTTACAAAAAGAGTTGTTTGGCTCATAAATACCAAATTTTTTCTTCTGTAAAGGTAATCTATATTTCACCATTTTAAAGCTATCATCTTGCATAAAAGGCACATAAATATCCTTTTTTGCTCTTCTTAATTCTAAAATCAATGACCTAATATCAACTTCTAAACCTAAAGGAACAAACAGTAGTATTGAATTTGCTCTTTTTGTTTTTATAATCTCTTTTAATTTTTTTACAATTTTTTTACTTTTGGAATATTTTGCAAAAGATGAATAAAACTTCAATCTTTTTATACTAGATATCCTAAAATCACTTTTGTGATTTGTGTTCATATTTAAGCCTCACTTAGGTAAAATCTCTACCTAATGAACAATTTTATCTAAAGGAATTAAAATGCAGATTAAAACTCTAGCAATTTTATCACTTTTTTCAATATTATTTTTTGCTGGATGCGACTCAAAAGAGAAAAAAGAGAGTGAAACTCAAGCAAAAACTGAACAAATAATTATAAAAAATGATTTTTTATTAAATACAATAGATGGCTCTGTTTTAGATATAAAAACAGATAAAAATTCAATAAATATCAAAGATTATGAAAACAAAATTATTATTTTAAACTTTTTTGCAACTTGGTGTCCTGCTTGTAAGGTTGAAATTCCTGCATTAGTTAGGCTTCAAAATGAGTATAAAAATGATTTAGTTGTGATTTCTGTGCTTCTTGAAGAGTTTAAAAATGATGATGATATTAAAAATTTCGCAAAAGAGTTTGGAATTAATTATAAAATTTCACATGGAAGCGAAACATTTGATTTAGCAAAAGCTGTTGGTGGAATAAAATCTATTCCAACAACTTTTATTATTGAGAAAAATGGAAAAATTTATCAAAAAATTCAAGGTTTAGCTCCTTATGAGATGCTAGAAACAGATATTAAAAAAGTTTTAGAAAAGTAGTAGAGAATTATGTTTAGTTTTTTTAAAAAGAAAAAAGATAGCACAAATGATATTTCCAATATCAAGCAAGAGTTAGATTTAAATGGTGGTTTAGCTGAGATTTCAGATGAAAACAAAGAGCAAAACGAAGCACAAAATATAGATATAAAGCCTGATGAATTTATACAAAAAGTAGAAGTTGCAAATGAAGAAGAGAAAAAAAATTTCTTTTCAAGAGCTTTGGAAAAAACTTTTTTAGGTATAAAAAATATTGTTCCACAAAAAAAAGAGAAAATTAGCTTTGAAGATATAGAAGAGCTATTAATTGAGGCTGATGTTGAGTATGAAATAATAGAAAAAGCCATGAACGGTCTGCCTTCTATGATTACAAGAAAAGAGTTAAGACATAGACTTGTAATGCTTTTTGAACATGCACCAAAGGTAAATTTAGAAAATCATAAGCCATTTGTAAGATTAATTATTGGTGTAAATGGGGCTGGAAAAACTACAACAATTGCAAAACTAGCAAATAAAATCAAAAAAGATGGGCAAAGTGTAATTTTAGGAGCTGGAGATACTTTTAGAGCAGCAGCAATAGAACAACTTAGCACTTGGGCAGCAAAACTTGATGTTCCAATTATAAAAACAAAACAAGGGCATGACCCAAGTGCTGTTGCATTTGATACAATAAGTTCAGCAATTGCGAAAAATATAGATAATGTACTAATAGACACAGCAGGAAGATTGCAAACTCAAACAAACTTAAATAATGAATTAAAAAAAATAGTAAAAGTTTGCGATAAAGCTATGAGCAACTCTCCACATCAAAAGCTTTTAATTTTGGATGGAACTCAAGGAAATAGTGCTATTGCACAAGCTAGAGCTTTTCATGAGATGGTAAATATAGATGGAATTATTGTTACAAAACTAGATGGTACAGCAAAAGGTGGAGCACTGTTTTCTATTTCAAATCAACTTGAACTTCCTATTTTTTATGTAGGAATAGGTGAAAAACAAGATGATTTAATTGAGTTTAGCCCTGATAGTTTTGTTGATAGTTTACTTGATGAAATTTACATCTCTATATAATTTTTTTAAAAGGATATTATTTTGAAAAGAAAAATTAAAAGTTTTTTTGAAGATTTCTTAATTATTATTGTTTTGATTACTGTTATTTATGGAAGTTATAGCTACTTTTTTGATGATTCAAAAGATAATTTTGAGCAGACTCAAGTCTTATCAAAAACTGAAGATACAAAAACTGAAATAAAAGAGATTACTCAAGATGAAGCCATAAAAGATGTAATCACTGATGAAAATCCAGATATAGAAAACAGAACTCCACCTGTAATAGTTCAAAATAATCTTGAAGAAAATATTGATACTCAAAAAACTACTGAAAAACAAAATAGTGAAAATGAAAAAATAAGTGAAGTAAAAAAAGATGAAATCACAACTGCAATCAACAATAAACAGCCTAGTTTAAGACTATTAGAAAACTCAAAACTTGAAAAGTCTGCTTCAGAAGAAGAGCAAGTAGAAAAAGAGAAGTTTTATAAAAATTTAAAAGACAAAATCTACTCAAATATTGATAAAAATATTGATAAATTAAGCTTTTCTGGGAAAAAATCAGTTGATATTAGAGTTACAATTTTAAAAGATGGAAGATATGAACAATTAATTATGACAAAAGGCGATGAAGAGTTTTTCAACTCAATAAAAAGCTCTATTTTAGAAGTTTTTCCATTAGAAATAAACCAAAATTTAAAAAATATCTTCCCTAGATATTATAGATTAACAATAGAGTTAAACTAAAACTCTATTAATCTTTTTGGTTTTGAATACAAATATCCTTGAGCTATATCTACATCCAAATCTCTTAAAATATCAGCTTGTTCTTCTGTCTCAACACCTTCAGCTATTGTAAAAAAGCCAAAGCTTTTTGAAATAGCAACGATTGCTTTTACGATATCATTATTATCTTTACTCAAATCACTAACAAATGATTTATCAATTTTTAATATATCAATTGGAAGCTCTTGAAGATATTTTAATGATGAGTATCCTGTTCCAAAATCATCTATTAAAATCTTAAAGCCTATTTTTCTCATACTTTTTAGTATTTCTGAAATATCTTTTATACTTTTTATTAAATAAGTCTCTGTTAGCTCTATTCCTATCTCTTTTGCTTCAATATTTGTCTCTTTTAAAATCTGTTCTATTTTATCCATAAAATCTTCTTGCATTAACTGAACAACAGATACATTTATAGTTACCATTTTAAGCCCTAATTTCTCTTTTAAAGATACAAAATCACTACAAGATTGTCTAAAGACAAAGAAACCTAGGTCATAAATAAAACCTATCTCTTCGGCAATTGGAATAAATTCATCTGGAGGTATATTTCCCAAAATTGAGCTTTCCCATCTTAAAAGTGCTTCAGCACTATATATTTCATTTGATTTCAAAGAGTATTTAGGCTGATAAACTACATAAAATTCACTATTTTTTAAACCAACACTTAAAGCTTGTTCTATTTCAAATCTTTTACTAAAAACAACAGTTAAATCTTTTGTATAAAACTCATATCTATTTTTCCCATTTTGTTTAGCTTTATACATGGCCGTGTCTGAATGTTTCATCAAAATAGAATAATCAGTTCCATCTGAAGGATATTTTGATATTCCAATACTGCAACCTACATGTAAAGTATGCTTGTTTATAAATATCTTCTCATTTGTTTTATCTATTATTTTTTTAGCACTAGCTTCTATATCTTTTTCATCTTCATAATTAAAAATAATTGCAAATTCATCTCCACCAAGCCTATAAACCATAGCTTTATGGCTTAAAGTATTTGCAAATCTATAAGATACTTCTTTTAAAATAATATCTCCTATATCGTGTCCTAATCCATCGTTTATAAATTTAAATCCATCTAAATCAATAAATAAAACAGCAAATTTATTATTGTATTTTTTTGATTCTTCTAAAAGTTCTATCATGTCTCTTTGTAAAGCTCTTCTGTTTAGTAGTAGAGTCAAACTATCATGATAAGCCAAAAATTCAACTTTCTCCTTCTCTTTTACATAATTTGTAACATCTAGTTTTATTGCTAGGTATCCTTTTAGTAAACCATCAACAATAATTGGAGTAATAGAAGCTGTTTCATAATATGTCTCGCCTTTTTTATTTTTATTAACAAACTCACCTACCCATTTTTCACCTCTATTTAAAACTTCATTCATTTTTAAATAAAATTCACTTGGTAAATCACCCGACTTCAATATTCTTGGATTGTTTCCTTTTGCTTCCTCTTTTGTATATCCTGTAACTTTTTCAAAAGCATCATTTACATAAATAATATTTCTATTTTTATCTGTAAGAACAACTGAATTATCACTATTTTCAACTGCATATCTAAATGCTATTAATTCATCTTTTGTTTTAATAGATTTAATATATACATAGATAAAAATACATAAAAGTAGTGTCGAAGCTATAAATAGCATTAAAGCCAGTTTTTGTTGTTTTGTTATATTTAATTGATTTATTAAGCTTAATTTTTTGTCAAGTGAATCCAAAAGAATAGCTTGATTAAAGCTATAATAATCCTCTTCAATTTTATTTAATCTTTTTAAATCTTTAAGCAAAGAATTTACTCTTTTTGTCAAAAAATCTATATCTGAAGAGTTATATTTAAAAGCTATTTTTTCTAAATTATTTATTTTGCTATTTATTGATTCATCATTTATCTCTTTACTATTTATAAAAAGTTTAAATATAGCACTAATTGCATCATCTAAAATTAAAATATCATCAACATTTTTTGTCATAAAATTTATTTTTACCTTATTACATAAAGATAAAATATAGTTAATTGAACCAACAATAGAGGCATTTACAGATTTAAATCGTTCAATATCTTCAAGTTTTTTTTCCCATTCGCTATCCAAAACTTCAATGCTTATTCTTAAATCTTCTTCAAAGATATTATAAAATTCATCTTGTTTTAGTTTATCTATTAAATCATTTGTAGAATCAATTTTAGTAATCAAAGAGTCATAATTTATAAAGTTTGCTTTTGAATTAATAAAAGCATCAAAATCATTATTTAATATTTTTAAATTAACAATATTATTATAGTAAAGATTAAATTTTTTAACCTTCTCATTTATCTCATTTATATTATAAATAAATAGAGCAGTTACAGCAATAAAGAGCAATAAAATAATATTTATTGGGTCAAAATATTTAAAAAAATATGTATTATTTCTCTTTTTTATGCTCATATAACTCTCCTGTTAAACTTTTAAGAAAAGCTATAATACTGCTTATTTCCTCTTCATTTAAAGATTTTCCCAACTGATAATTTGCCATAAATTTAACTGTATCTTCTAGTGTATCAAATCTTCCATCGTGTAAATATGGTTTTGTTAATTCTATATTTCTTAGACTTGGAACTTTAAAATAGTATAAATCATCTTCATTTTTTGTAACTTCATATCTTCCCTTTGAGACACTTTTTGCATCTTTTACAACACCAAATTTTGCATACAAATTTCCGCCTACATTTCTTCCATGATGACAAGCAATACAGCCTTGATCTTTAAAAAGTTCATATCCTTCTTTTGCCTTATTACTAATAGCATTTAAGTCTCCTCTTAAAAATTTATCAAATGGTGCATTTGGAGTTATTAGAGTTTTTTCATACTCTGCTATTGCATCTGCTATATTATTTATTGTAAGACCATCTTTATAAATAGCAAAAAATTTATTTAAATACTCTGTTTTTCTAAGCTTTATCTCAAGTTCTGATAAGTCCATATCCATCTCGTTTGGATCACTTATTGGTCCAAAAACTTGATTATGAAGATTTTTCGCTCGTCCATTCCAAAATTGTGCAAAGCTAAAAGTAGAGTTGAAAACTGTTGGGGCATTTATTAAACCTAATTTTCCTTCCACTCCAACTGATAGTTTTTGATTATCAGTTCCTCCTTGATTTAATAAATGACAAGAGTGGCAAGAGATAGTATCATCTTTTGATAATCTTGTATCAAAAAATAGCTCTTTTCCTAAATCTACTTTCTTTTCATTTACTTTTACTTCAAGTGGTATTGGTGTAATTGGTTCTTCTGCATTTAAAAATAGATAAAAAATAGAAAATATAATAATTATTTTTTTCATAAATACCCCCGTATTATTGTATTTTATAAATTATATCAAAAAGATTTATAATTTATTTATTATTTTAAAGCTATTTTCATAGCAACAGTTATGATTTGCATCAATAATTTTATATTGAATATTTTTTCTACTCTTAAAACTATTTAAATATGAGAAAAAAACCTCTTTTGGTAGAACTTCATCTTTATTTGCTATAAAATGATATTGTTTTAAATTTTCAAGTTTATATGCAAAATCTTTTGGATTTAAAGAGCCTTCAAGTGGATTTAAATTCTTTAACTCCACCCATTTTTCAATATCAAAATTTCCAGCAAATGTAATTAAATTATCAATATCAACTCTAAAAGAGCTAAGAATAATAGCAACACTAGCTCCGCCTGAATGAGCTATAATATTAAAACTATCATTTTTATATCTTTTTTTCAAATAATCAAAAACTTCCAAATAGCTCTCAATAACCTCTTTTGAAAATCGTTTATTTGTCCAAAAAGAGCTATTACAAGATGAAGCCATATAGTATTGGCAAGGTCGTGCGAGATAGACTTTACAAGAGCTATTATCAAGATTTAAATTTTTTAATAGTATCGAATTAACTGGAGTTGGATTTGGTGAAATGGTTGTTTTATTTAAAAAAGCCAAACCATCTCCTTCTATATATACATTTAATTTTTTACAAGACTCATTTTTATTAAGCAAAGAGAAGATTTCAAAGTTTTTTGTAGAGATTATCTCATCTTTTAAATTATTTTTATCTGCATAGTAAAATGCTTTTTCAATTCTTGTCTCTAAATCTATATTTTTTGAAGAGCAAGAGCTAAAAACAGTTACTATAATAGATAAAAATAGAGTTCTTATCATTTTATTAAAAGCTCAATTTCTCTATTTAAAGCAGATTTTTTTGCCAAATCAACTAATGCTCCTTTTGACTCTTCATAACTTGCATCTTTTTGTGGAATATATTTTTCAAAATAAATTATTTGTGTTCCTAAACCATCTATATTTACCTTTATAATATCATCCACACTCCTGTTTTTTAGAGCTTCTTTTATTGTTGGATGAAGCCTATTTTCATCAACCATAGGAGATAATCCTTGATTATTTTTTGAGGCATTATCATTTGAAACTGACTTTACATATTTTATAAAAGCCTCTTTTTTCTCTTTTGGATTTTTAATAAAATTAAGCTTTTCAAGTATCATATCAGCATTTTTTTCATAATTTACCAAAATATTTCTAAGTTCATATTTTGCAACAACAGTTGGTTTTTGTTCAAGATATAGATTTTTAAGCTCTTCTTCACTTGGTTTATAAGCTTGTAAAAACTTCTTCGACCAAATATCAACCAAAAGCATATTTTTTGCAACTTCATAATCAGCATCATTTTTTAAACTTGAAACCTCAACGATTTTTGCTAATTTTTTAACTGCTGCATACTCATTTACAATAGATTGTTGAGCTTTATGCTCTTGCTTTTTAAAATCAGCTTTATATTTCATAGCCGTAAAAGAGTCTAATTCATCTGCAAAAGTAGAGCTAGAAATCAAAACCAAAGCAAAAAAAATATTTTTAAACATCACTATCCTTTCTTAAAAACTATATCCAAATGAGATATTTCCACCATAAGCTTGGAATTTCCCATCTTTGCTTCTATTGTAATCTAAGTCAAATCTTAATTTTGTGCTATTTGAAATTCTAGCTTCAAGCCCTACTCCAGCTTTATATGTTAAATCATCAAGTTTTCGTGATGGAGTTACAAATTTATCTCCACCACCAACAAATTGTGCTTTAATATCTCTATTGCTTGAAGCGAAATCTTTTGCAACAGCAAAGCTTACTTGTGGAAGAATAAGGGCATTATCAAGCTCAATTCTACTTGTTGCTTTTATTCCAATTTCTGCTGTTTTTCTATCCTGTGAATATTTATCAATTTTTAAAGCATCATTTTGATATTTTGAGCCTTTTTCACTGTAAGCTTTTTGTCTTACCTTACTATATTCAACTCCTGCATAAGGTGTTATATATGCTCCATTATCAACTGGAATATGAACACCAGCTTCGAGTCTAGCCCCTATTTCATCAGCTTTTACTTTAGCACTTACATCTCCTGAGTTTGCTGTTCTTTTTGTATTGGTTTTATGTTGAGTGTAGTTTACTTGCCCTTCAATATATCCTAAATCAAACTCTTTTGAACCATAAAACCCAATTCCCACACTATTTGTATCACTATTATTGCTATTTTGTAAAGAGTTTGTATCTATATATGAACCACTAACTCCTATTATAGAGCTACTTCCTATATTTTTATCAAGTCCAGCTGTAAAACCATAAGATTTTGTATCAAAACCATCATAAAGACCAATAGTATCTTGTTTTGCCCTTCCTACATTTGTTTTTAGCCATATAGTTGAACCATCACTCATATAAGCATCACCTGAAGATGCTCCTTTTGACTCATAAGCTTGAATCGAATCCTCTATATTTGAAGTTCTAAGCTCATTTAATCTCCCTTTTATATTTGTATTATTTATAGAACTTGCTGTTTTAAGATTTTGTTCAAGAACTCCACTTGGATTTGGAGCTAATTTTCTTTGCATCTCTATCATCTCTTGTTTTTTAGAAGCAGTTATAGTTTGCCCATCTTCTAAATACTCCATTTTTCTAATAATATCAGCCAAAGCACCTTCTCTTTGCTTTTCATTTGCTATTTTTGCTAAAGCTTGAGAAGCTCCATTTGAATAATCTTTTCCAATTTCTGATTTTACAATATATAAATCTTCAGCTTTATGTGAACCATCTGTTGTTCTATCAGCTTTTAATACAATATTTTTTCCTACAACTTCAACTGTTGAATCTATAATACTATTATCTTTTACTCTTCCATCTTTTTCTGTTGCTCTATATGGTGTTGCTATTTCATTATTTGTTTCAACTAAATTGTATTGCCCTTTTCCTTCCCAAGTTCCATCATAAGTTATATTAAATCTTGCATCATCTCTCATACTTAAGCTATTTGCTTTGATTTTTCCAGATTTTGAACCATCTGTTACAACAGCACTTCCAGCACTTAAATCAGTTGTTTGAACATCAAAATTAAGAACAGAGTTATCTAATAGTTCTAAATTATCTTTTACTTCTATTTTCTTATCTTTTATATTTAAAGTTGCATCTTTTGTAATACTTAAATTTCCTGCAAACTTAATATTATCTTTAAAATCCAAAGTAACTTTATTGTTTCCATTCCCAATAATTGTATTTTTTGCATAGACATTATGTCCTAACTCTTGAAAAATATCTTTATTTGAATTACTTGCAAAATTAACACTGTTTAATCTCTTATCTTCTGTTCCTATATCGTTTGTTAAATTTGTAGCACCTTTATAGTTTAAGTTTCCAACTCCATCTGCAACAGTTCTTACAAAAGGTTGAGTTTGAGAGATAATTGCTTTATTATCTTCAATATTTATAGTTCCATCGCCTTCAAAATAAACTGTAGAGTGTAAATTCTCTTCAAAATTCACAACTCCATCTTCTTTAATAGTTGTCTTTTGGGCATAAACATTGTCTTTAAATGTTGAAATAGAACCAGTTTGTCCTGCACTTATCTCTTTTAATCTATTTGTACTATTTCCAACTTCTTTTTCTATAGTTGAACTTCCAAGAAGATTTAAACTCCCTTCACTGTTATTTAAAGTATTAATTTTTGCATCAAGATTTTTATTATCTGCTAGATTAACTGTTGCATCTTTATTGAAATTTAAATTTTCTGCTTCTAAGTTTCCAGCTAAATTTAATGTTAATTTCTCATTTAAATCTAAATCTTTTATATAACTATTGCTTTGAAATGTAGAATTTGAGTTTTTACCATTTAATTTTACAGCTCTTATTTTATTTAAACTATCAGCAATATCTCCACTTATTATTGTACTTCCTGCAATATTTATCTCACCTATATTTTCATCTTGGGCAACAATTCTTGCATCTATATTTTTATTATTTGCTATATTTAATTTTGCATCATCTTTAAAATCTACTATATTTCCTTGAAAATTACCATTTAAATTTACACTACCACTTTCAAGTAAATTCAAATTACTAGAATATACATTGTCGTTAAATGTAGTTGTAGAGTCATTTTTTGCTGTATTAATCTCTTTTAGTTTTTTTGTCTCTTCACCTATTTGTTGTCTAAACTCTGCATTTTTTATAGTGTTTAAAACTCCTTGATTATCTGCTGTTGTT
>CAYQFC010000023.1:0-10648 GCA_964416585.1 uncultured Aliarcobacter sp. | reverse complement strand
GAGTAGTACCTGGAAGTCTTACACTTATTGGTGGAAGCCCTGGAGTTGGAAAATCTACACTTTTACTTAAAGTTGCTGGAAGCATTGCAAAAAGAGGAAAAAAAGTGCTTTATGTATCAGGTGAAGAGAGTGCTGGACAGATAAAACTAAGAGCAAATAGATTAGATGCAAATCACAATGAGCTTTTTTTACTAAGTGAGATAAAACTTGAAGAGATTTTAGATGAACTTCTTAGAATTGATTATGAAGTTTGTATTATTGACTCTATTCAAACAATATATTCAAGCCTTTTAAACTCAAGTCCTGGAAGTGTATCGCAAGTGCGAGAGATTACTTTTGAGCTTATGAGAAAGGCAAAAGAGTCAAATATTGCCATGTTTATTATTGGACATATCACAAAAGATGGAAGTATAGCAGGACCTAGAGTTTTAGAACATATGGTTGATACAGTTTTGTATTTTGAAGGAGAAGCTAGTAGGGAACTGCGAATGCTTCGTGGATTTAAAAATAGATTTGGTTCAACTTCTGAAATAGGTATTTTTGAGATGACACAAGAGGGGCTTGTGAGTGCAAAAGATATAGCTAGTAAATTTTTTGATAAGAGCAAAGCCCAAAGTGGTTCTAGTTTGACTGTAAGCATGGAAGGAAGCCGTGCAATTATTCTTGAAGTTCAAGCACTTGTTTGTGAAACCACTTTTCCAAATCCAAAAAGAAGTGCAACAGGCTTTGATGCAAACCGTTTAACTATGCTTTTAGCTCTTTTAGAGAAAAAACTAGACCTTCCTTTTAATCACTATGATGTTTTTATAAATATAAGTGGTGGAATAAAAATAAAAGAGAGTAGTGCTGATTTAGCTGTAATTGCAGCAATTATCTCAAGCTTTAGAGATAGACCTATATCAAAAGAGTCTGTTTTTATTGGTGAAGTTAGTTTAACTGGTGAAATAAAAGATGTTTATAGTATAGATTTAAGGCTAAAAGAGGCTCAAGCTCAAGGAATAAAAAAAGCAATAATTGCTCAAAAAACAAATTTAAAACTAGATTTAAAAACTTTTGCAGTTGATGAAGTATCAAAAGTGATAGAACTTTTTTAATTTCTATCATCTGCTTTTGATACTTTTCATAAAAGTATCAAGCCCTTTTAGATAAAATCTAAACATGAAGAATTTAATACAAAAACTAGATTTAAACGAATACATAGATAGCTTTTCTAAACTTTTATCAAGAGAAAAATCATTTATCCTTGAAGGTGATATAAATATCCACTACAATATTGTAAAAGAGCTATCAAATTACAATTTTAATCCGCCAAAAACTGTACAAAACCTTGATTCACAATTAATGCACCTACAAAAACAAGGTGTTTTGAAAATTTATGAGATTTTTGAATTTATCAAAATAATAGACTATTTTTTATATCTAAAAAGATTTAATTTTGAAGGAAAACTTCTTTTGTGGATGGAAAAAATTGTTATTCCAAATGAAATTATAAATATATGTCAATATTTTGATGAAAAATCAAACCTAAAAAGTGGAATAAATGAAGATTTTGACAATATAAAAGAGGCTATTTATAAAAATAAAGAGGATACAAAACAGAGCCTTTATAAATTAATAAACTCATCTAAATTAAAGCCTTATTTAGTTGATATGCAAGTACATTTTATAAACCAAGAGGAGTGTTTGCTTGTTCGTGGTGGCTTTAATCATGCCTTAAATGGAAGTGTAATTGATAGATCAAATGCAGGATTTTTCTATGTAGTTCCACATAGTATTAGTGAATTAAAACAAAAAAGAAGTGATTTAGAAAATAAAAAAGAGGAAATTTTATATAAAATCTGCAAAGAGATTTGCTCTATATTTGAAAAAAATCTTCTATTTTTAAAATTTTTAAATAAAGAGTTTGATAAATTCGACCACTATCAAGCAAGGATATTTTTTAGTAAAATTGATGATAAAAATTTTATTTTGCCATCAAAAGATGGTAAAAACAAGCTTGTTGATTTTTCTCATCCTGCTTTAACAAATGCAAAACCAATATCAGTAGATTTTTCAAAAAAAGTAATAATGCTTACGGGTGTAAATGCTGGTGGAAAAACTATGATGCTAAAATCAATTCTTAGTGCTGTATTTTTATCAAAATATCTTTTGCCTTACAATACCAATAAAAGCACAGTTGTGAGTAATTTTAAATCTATTAGTGCTGTTTTAGATGATCCTCAAAGTGTAAAAAACGATATCTCAACTTTTGCTGGAAGAATGCTTGAATTTTCAAAACTTTTTGATGTAAAAAATGCCATTGTTGGTGTTGATGAGATTGAATTAGGAACAGATGCCGATGAAGCTGCTAGTTTGTTTAAAGTGATAATTGAAGATTTAATAAAAAATGATATAAAAATAGTAATTACAACTCACCATAAAAGATTGGCTGCTTTGATGGCTGCAAACAGTGATGTTGAGCTAATAGCTGCTTTATATGATGAAGAGAATCAAAAACCAACTTATGAATTTTTGCAAGGAACAATTGGAAAATCATATGCTTTTGAGACTGCTTTACGATATAAAATTCCAAAAGGTGTTGTGCAAAAGGCAAAAGAAGTTTATGGAGAAGATAAAGATAGATTAAATGAATTAATTGAAAGAAGTAGCCAATTAGAGCAAGAGTACAAGATGAAAATTGCTAAGTTAAATAGCGAAATAGAGAATTATCAAAGATTATCAAATAACTTAAAAGAGCAAAAAGAGAGCTTAGATACTCATATTTTAAGTGAAAAATCAAAACTTCACAAAGAGTATAAAGATGCAAGAGACGAGGCGAAAAAAGCGATAAAAACAAGGCTTACAGAAGATAGTCATAGGCACTTAAATATCTCTCATAAAATTGTAAAGGATATTGAAATTGAAAAAGTTGAAGATACTATTTTAGATTTCAAAGTAAATGATAGAGTAAAATATAGAAATACAAAAGGACATATAATATCTATAAAAGGGCAAAAAGCATTTATTGAAAATGATGATGGAATAAAAATGCAAGTTCTTTTAAGTGATTTAAGAAGAAGTGGAAATCCTTTACCAAAACCAAAGAAAAAAGTAAGCCTAAATGTTTCAAAACCACAAAGTGCCGATATAAAGCTTGATTTACATGGTCAAAGAGTTGAAGATGCTATGGAAAATCTTGATAAATTTTTAAGTGACTCTTTACTGGCTGGTTATGAAGAAGTTTTGGTTTATCACGGTATAGGAGCAGGAAAACTAGCAAGTGCTACAAAAGAGTTTTTAAAAAAACATCCAAAAGTAAAAGCTTTTGAAGATGCACATCCAAGCAGCGGTGGATTTGGAGCAAAAGTTATCAAACTTTAAAAAAAATAGAGCATTGCTCTATTTTAATTTAAGCTTTTTAAGGCTCTTTTTTTTGCACCTTCTAATAATCTTTGTGTAGAAATTATTGCTCTTGTATGAGTTCCTCTTCCACAAACTCCAGCACTATCAACAACCTCAATTTCAAACATATATAGCTTTCCTTCCATACCTACAAAAGTAGCTGTTGAAATTACAACATCATTTTCCAAAGTTGCTGCCATATGTGTAATATTTACATTCACTCCAACACTTTGCTCATCCTCTTTTAATAAAGGCATCAACAATTTTGCAGCACTACACTCCATTAAAGCTATTAATCTAGCAGTTGCAAAAACATCTGGAAAATTATCATCAATAGAGATATTTAGGTTTGAAGCCAAATCTTTTTTCTCAACCTTATAATCTATTGAAGCTTTTTTCCCTACAGTTAAACTCATCTTCTCTCCTTGGATTTATTTTAAAAATAATATACTATTGAAAAATTATAAAAATAGGCTAAAAATGATAGATTTTGAGAATGATGCAGATTTAAATGTGCAAATAAGTGAGCTAGAGCTGATTGCAAATAGTATTACAAAAAGAGATTTAGAGTTGATTATCACAGATAATGAGACAATAAAAGCTATAAATTTTGAGTACAGAAAAAAGGATGAGCCAACAGATGTTTTGAGTTTTCCTTTTGATGGAGAGTTTTTGCATCTTCCTTTAGGAACTATAATAATTTCAAAAGATTTTGTAGAGGAAAAGGCAAAAGAGTATAATCATAGTTTAGATGATGAGCTAAAACTCCTATTTATTCACGGACTTTTGCACCTTTTGGGATATGATCATGAGATTGATAATGGAGAACATAGAGAAAAAGAAGAAGAACTTATAAGATTATTTAAACTTCCTTCTAGTTTAATTGTAAGAAACTCGTAAATAGTTAAAAACTATTTACAGCAGTTCTCACAAACTCCACTTACAACAATATCTGTATTTGAAGTTTTAAATTTACTAATTTTTGAAACTTGCTCTAAAATATCACTTGATTCAAGCATTATATCTTCAATATATCCGCACTCTTTACAAACCAAATGAGCATGTTCTGTCTTTATCAACTCATAAACTGATTTTGCATTTGGGATTTTAACTTCAGCCAAAAACATCTTTTCAAGCATAGAGTTTACATTTTTATAAATTGTTGCAAGTGAAACAGATGGAAATCTATCTAATAATTTTTTATATAGTTCATCTATATTCATATGACCATTTGTATAAAGCTCATCAACTATTGCTACTCTTTGAGGTGTAACTTTTAAATCGTACTCTTTTAATAAATTTGCATAATTTGTCATAAATCTTTCCTTTTAAAATTGAAATAATACTAAAATTCTTTTAATTTTACTATAAAATAAATTTTTTCTTATTATAACATAATTTTTTCTAAATGATAATTTTTTTCCATTTTTCTGATTTAATTATAAATTTGCTAATATTTCACAAAACTAAAATAGGATAGATATGTTTAAATTTCTATTATTGCTTCTAGCTCCTCTTCTAATCTTTGCAAATAATATAAAAATCGCCTCTTATAATGTAGAGAATTTTTTTGATTTAAAACACGATAAAACCGAATATGATGAGTATATTCCAAATAATCAAGCTTTATGGAATCAAAGAAATTTTGATATAAAACTAAAAAATATTTTAAAGGTAATTGAAGATTTAGATGCTGATATTATTGCTTTACAGGAGATTGAAAATGAAAGTTTAATAAAACTTCTTCTAAAAAATCTTCCACAATACTCATATTATAGTTTTTCTAAATATCCAAAAAGTGCCGTCGGTCTTGGATTTTTATCGAAAATTCCTATTAAAAATAGTAGAAATTTAGATGTAAAACTATCTTCAAGTAGTTACAGACCAATTCTTGAAACTACTTTTACTATTTCAAATATTGATTTTAAAATTTTTAATAATCACTGGCCTTCAAAAAAAGCTAGTGAAGTTTTAAGAGTAAAATATGCACAAACTTTAAACAATAGATTAAATGAGTTAGAAAAAGATTATGATTATATATTGCTTGGTGATTTCAACTCTGATTATAATGAGTTTGAATCTTTCAAAAATAGTCCAAAATTAAATCTAACAAATGGAATTACTGGAATAAATAATATTTTAAATACAACAATAAAAGATAATTTCATAACAAAAGATGATATCTTAAAGCAAGAGAAAAATGCACACTATAATCTATGGCTAGAGCTTCCTGCAAATCAAAGATTTTCAACAAAATATAGAAATCAAAACAATACTCCTGATAATATAATTATCAATAAAGCTCTATTTGATAATAAAAAACTATCAATTAATTTAAACTCTTTTGGTGTTTTTAAACCAGATTACCTTTTTGATGGAAAAGATATTAATAGATGGGAAATTAGTAATAGTTTCAATAATAAAATTCATAAAGGTAGTGGTTTTTCTGATCATCTTCCTATATTTGCAACTTTTTCTATACATAAGGAGAATCAAAATCCCTTAAGAAATATAGAAAAAAAAGCTGATGAAAATAGCTTAATTTCAAGCTTTTATGAAAAAGAGAAATTAATTAAAGATGAAATTATTTTAGATGCCATTGTTTTATATAAATCTCTTGATAATGCAATTATAAAGCAGAAAAATAATAGAGCAATATATATATTCAAAGGTGCAAAAGAGCTAAAATTAGGCTATTCTTATAATCTTCAAATAAAAGAGCTAGTTAATTTTTATGGTTTAAAAGAGATAAAAGATTTTAATATTTTAAAAGAAAATGGTGATTATAAAGATTATAAAGAGCTATTTTTAGATGCTTCAAAGATAGATATTTTTGATTTTAAATATGAAAATGAAGTTATCACAAACCTAAAAGGTTTTATAGCAAAAGGAAAATTACAAATAAATGGTGGAAAAACTATAAAACTATTTGCAAAAGATAAAAATATTTTGCCAAAAGATGGCTCTACAATAGAGATTATTGAAGCTCAATTAGGCTCATACAAAGGAAATATGCAAATAATATTTCACTCAAAAGATGACTATAAAGAGATGAAATGATAGGAAAAAACAAGCTATTAAGGGCAATTTTTACAAATAGTAGTGGTATTTTAGTCTCAAGAGTAACTGGTTTTATAAGAGATTTAATGACTGCTTCAATTTTAGGTGCAAATATCTATTCAGATATATTTTTTATAGCTTTTAAATTTCCAAATCTTTTTCGTAGTATCTTTGCAGATGGGGCTTTTACACAAGCTTTTATACCCTCATATGCAAAATCAAAACATAAAATAAGATTTTCTAGCATAATATTTTTGCAAATTTTAGCTTTTTTAATTGTTTTATCTTTAATAGTTACTCTATTTTCTCATCTTTTTGCAAAAGCCTTTGCTATTGGATTTAGTAAAGAGACAATAGATTTAGCTAGTCCACTTTTTGCTATAAATTTTTACTATTTACCACTTATTTTTATAGTTACTTTTATGGGTGCATTATTGCAATACAAACACCATTTTGCAACAACTTCATACTCAACAGCACTTTTAAATCTATCAATGATTGCTAGTTTGATTATTGCAAAAGACTTAGAGCAATATACTATTACTTTTTATCTATCTTTTGGGGTTATTTTTGGTGGAATTTTGCAAGTTCTTGTGCATATAATTGCTATAAAAAGAGCAAATTTAGGAAAAGTTTTCACCTTCAAAAAACATGAAAAGAAAGAGGAAAATAGATTTTACAAAAACTTTTTTGCAGCAACCTTAGGCTCTTCAACTATGCATATATCGGCATTTATTGATACATGGCTTGCATCTTTTTTAATAAGTGGATCTATTTCATATCTATACTATGCAAATAGAGTTTTTCAGCTTCCTTTGGCAATTTTTGCAATAGCAACCTCAATAGCCCTATTTCCAATGGTAGCAAAAGCTATAAAAAATCAAAATGAAAATGAAGCTTTAAAACTTATGAAAAAATCAGCTCTAATACTCTTTGTGGTTTTAAGTTTTTCTATGGTTATTGGAGTAGTTTTTAATGAATTTATAATCAAACTACTATTTGAAAGAGGTGCTTTTACAAGCCATGATACAAAAAATACAGCACTTATTTTATCTATGTATCTAATTGGACTTCTACCTTTTGGACTGGCAAAAATCTTCTCTTTATGGCTCTATGCAAAGGAGCAACAAATTCTTACAGCAAAAATTTCTGCCCAAGCTTTAATTGCAAATATTATATTCTCTTTAATACTAATACAACCTCTTGAAGCCGTAGGATTAGCTCTTAGTGGAACTCTTAGTGGATTTGTACTATTTTTTCTAACACTAAAGGCATTTGGATTTAAAAAATTCATAGAGATGTTTAAAGCCCATTAGTTTTAGCTAGTTTTAGTTAAAATCTATGAATTTTTTGAAAAAATAGGAATTAAATGAGAAATTTTTTTGCACAATATAAGCCATATTATAAAAATTATCTGCTTCAGATATTTTATGCTCTTTTTGGAATAGTTTTAGTTGCAAGTGCAACAGCTGGAACAGCTTATGCAATACAGCCTCTACTTGATGATATTTTTATAAATAAAGATATACAAATGCTCTATATTATGCCAATTATCGTGGTTATTTTATATGCTGCAAAAGGTTTTGGTGGCTATATTCAAGCTTACTTTATCTCTTATATTGGGCAAGATATAACTAGAAATGTAAGAGATAAACTTCTTTCTCATGTCCTAAAACTTGATTTAAATTTTTTCCAAAAAACTCACGGTGGAGAGCTTGTTAGTCGTATTATAAATGATATAAACAGAATTCAAAGTGCTGTTTCAAACTCTTTAGCTGAAATGATTAGAGAAAGCTTAACGATTATTGCTCTTACTTCTCTTGTAATATATCGTTCACCTGAACTTGCTTTTTATGGGCTTGTTGTTCTTCCACTTGCAATTTATCCACTTACACTCTTAGCAAAAAAAATGAAGAAACTATCATTTAAATCTCAAGAGAGCAACTCAGATATAACATCAAGCTTGGCTGAAACATTTAACAATATTGAGATTATAAAAGCAAATAACACTGAAGCTTTAGAAACAAAAAAATTTAGTCTTTTAAATAAAATTTTCTTTCAATACAATATGAAAGCTGTAAAAACAAATGAGCTTACATCCCCTATTATGGAGACTTTGGGTGCTATTGCATTTGGAGCTGTTATTTTAGTTGGTGGAAGTAAGGTTGTAAATGGAGAACTTACAACAGGTGAATTTAGCTCTTTTATAGCAGCTTTATTTATGCTTTATACTCCAATAAAAAGAATTTCAAGTTTATACAATAAAATGCAAGATGCAATTGCTGCAAATGAGAGAATAAATGATATTTTCTCAATAAAAGCAAATATAAAAGATGGAAATATTGATACTTTAGATGATATAAATAGTATAAATTTTAAAAATGTATCTTTAAAATATGATGATTTAGAGGCATTAAAAAATATAAATCTTGAAGCAAAAAAAGGTGAAATTGTTGCATTAGTTGGAGATAGCGGTGGTGGAAAATCATCTTTAATTAATCTTCTTGTGAGATTTTATGATGTAAATAGTGGAGAAATTCTATTTAACAACAACAATATAAAAGATTTTACTCTGACTAATTTAAGAAAGCAAATATCAATAGTTACTCAAAGAGTATATATTTTCAATGATTCAATAGCACAAAATGTTGCATACGGAGATGAGCTTGATGAAATAAAAGTAATTGAAGCTTTAAAACAAGCCCATGCATATGAGTTTGTATCAAAAATGAAAGATGGTATAAATACTATTTTAGATGAATTTGGTACAAATTTAAGCGGTGGACAAAGACAAAGAGTTGCAATAGCTAGAGCTTTATACAAAAACCCAAAAATTTTAATTTTAGATGAAGCAACTTCAGCTTTAGATAATAAAAGTGAAAGTGTTATTAGCCAAGTTATTGAAGAAGTTAGTAAAAATAGAATAACTTTTGTAATAGCACATAGATTAAGTACAATAAAAAATGCTTCAAAAATTGCCGTATTTAAAAGTGGTGAAATAGTTGATGTTGGTACTCAAGAAGAGCTTTTAAACTCTAGTCTTGAATATCAAAGATTATATAATTCAGCAAATCTTTGAGTAGTTTTTGCTAATATATTAGAATTTTGGAAAAAGGAACAACTTTGTTTAGTTATCAAAACTTAAAAAAAATACTATTTTTATTTGAACCTGAGAAGGCTCATAATATTGCTGAGTGTGGTTTAAAATTTGTTGGAAAATGCTCAATTTTAAGAAACTATTTTGAGAAAAAAAACTATAAAAATGATTTAGCATTAAATCAAGAACTTTTTGGTGTTAAGTTTGAAAATCCAGTTGGTCTTGCTGCTGGTTTTGATAAAAATGCAAGTATGGTAAATTCTATGAAAAGTTTAGGATTTGGTTTTACAGAAATTGGTACAGTAACTCCAATGCCACAAGATGGAAATCCAAAACCTAGAATGTTTAGATATCCTGAAGCTAAAAGTATCCAAAATGCTATGGGTTTTAATAATCTAGGAGCTCATGCTGTTTTAAAAAATTTAAAAAAATTTAAAGCTTTTCCACTTCCTTTGGGAATAAATGTTGGAAAAAATAAAAATACTCCAGAAGAGTATGCTTTAAATGATTATAAAGTTTTAATTAAAAAATTTGAAAGTTTAGCAGATTATTTAATTATAAATATTTCAAGTCCAAATACTCCAAATTTAAGAGATTTACAAAATGAGAAGTTCATAAATGAGCTTTTTTTTATGACAAAAGAGCTTACATCTAAGCCAATTTTCTTAAAAATTGCACCTGATATGGAAGTAGCCCAAGCAATTAACCTTTGTAAAACTGCTGTAAATGCAGGTGCAACTGGGATTATTGCAACAAATACAACTATTGATTATAGTTTAGTTCCAAATTGCAAAGATTTTGGTGGTTTAAGTGGTCAAGTCTTGAGTGAAAAATCATCACTTTTGTTTAAAGAGATTGCAAAAGAGCTTTACGGAAAAGCTGTTTTAATAAGTGTTGGTGGTATCTTTACAGGAAAACAAGCTTATGAAAGAATTAAAAATGGTGCAACTTTTGTGCAGGTTTATTCAAGTATGATTTTTGAAGGTCCTTCTATGGTGCGAAAAATCAATGAAGAGATTTTGGAGCTATTAAAAGCTGATGGTTATGAAAATATCTCTGAAGCTATTGGAGCAAATTTAAGATAATGAGAAATTTCTTAAAAATTTTTAT
>CAYQFC010000022.1:0-10678 GCA_964416585.1 uncultured Aliarcobacter sp. | reverse complement strand
CGATTATATCAAAGCTTTGCAAAATTTATAAATAATTAATAAAAAATTAATTGTAGATAAAAGAATATCTATATTAAATAAAATAGATACTACTCAAAATAGCACCCTTACAAGCTTTTAGAGATTTATTTAATATATAAAAACTCAAATTTAATATATCAATTATGCACAAAATCAACACACTAAGTTTAATTTGATTTAGTTCTATATCCTCTATATTTATATTTTGGTTTAGAATTAAACAAAGTTAAAAGAGGTTATTAAACCTCTCAAATCACAAAAAAGGAAAAATATGTCAGGAAGAAAAAATTTAGCTATTTTATTAGCTATAACAATGGTATTATTTATACCAAACTTATTATTTGGTGCTTCATTATCAACAAGTAAAACTGAAGAGGTTTTAGAAGCTGTAAGATTGGCATTTGTTGCAATTTGTGGAGTAACAACTGTAATTTTAGTAATATATACTGGATTCAAGCTTTATCAAGGTCAAACTTTACCAGAATTAACAAAATTACTTTGGATGATTGCTGCTTTTGGAACTGCAAGTGCAATGGGTTCATTTGTTGATAGCTTTATGCAATAATATATAAATCATGGCAAAAGAAACTCAACCATTATTTAAAGGTATGACTAGACCAGCTATGATTTTTGGAGTACCAATGACTCCACTAATCATAGTACTTGGAGTTATAGCCTCTATTTCTGTTTGGACAAGTCCTATATATATGTTAGTTGCTATTCCAGTAGTTTTGATAATGAAATTTATAGCTAGTTATGATGATTTCATGTATAGCATACTTTTTCATGGATTAAAGTGTAAAACTCCAGCTTTAAACAAAAAATATTATGGAGTAAAAACATATACATCTTTACCATTAAGAAAATTAGGTGAGAAAGTTCAATTTCCAGTTTTATCAATTTTTGGATTAGATAAAAATCCATCTTTTGAGAAATTTATTCCTTTTTCTTCTTTAAAAGGTAATGATGATGATGGTATTGTTTTAACAAAAGAGTCTGAATTTATTTCTACTTGGGAAATTAAAGGATTAGCTTTTGAAGTAGAAAATGAAGAAAGACAAGATAGTATAAATAAATTGTTAGGCAATGTTTTTATAGCATTTTCAAATGAGCCAGTAGCTTTTTATTTTAATAGTGTAAGGCACGATGTCGATACACATTTAAAAGCAAACTATAAAAACAAATATTTAAAAGAAATAAATGATTTGTACTATAAATCATTTACAGAAGGAAGTAGTAAATCTACGAATTTGTATTTAACTATGGTTTATAATCCATTTTTGAATACTACTGAAAAAAAGAAGTTCCAAAATCTAAGTAAAAATAAATATGATAATGAACTTTTAAACTTTATTCAGAAGTTTAGAGATTACTCAAATAGGTTAGAAGCTAATTTATCCAAATTTAGAGCTAAAAAGCTACAAATTTATAGTGAAAATGGAAAATCTTTTTCAAATCAATTAGAATTTTATAATTATCTAATTGGTGGAAGATTTTTAAAAACTAGAGCTTTAAATAGTCCTATAAATGAGTATTTAATTGGTGGATTGAAAAATATACAATTTTCTCAAGATTTAATCCAGTTAAATTATAATGATGGTCTTAAGAAATTTGCTCAAGCTATTGAGATAAAAGATTATAGTTCTGAAACTTTTGTTGGTATGCTAAATTCTTTGATGTATTTAGATGTGAATTACACAATTACACAATCTTTTACTCCTATGGGAAGAGTAAAAGCAAAAGATAAACTAAAGAAACAACAAAATCAATTAAAAGCAAGTGAAGATGATAGTATTACGCAAGAACAACAATTTTATATAGCTCTTGATAGATTAACAAATGGAGAAATTTGTTTTGGAAATTATCACTTTTCATTAGTAGTTTTTGGAGAAGATGTAAAATCAGTAAAAGAGAATAGTAACAAAGTTATCACTTATTTACAAGATGTTGGATTTCAGGTAACTTTAGCAGATATTCATCTTCCTCATGTTTATTTTTCTCAATTACCATCTACATTTAGCTTAAGAGCAAGAATAAGTCCTATCACAAATGAAAATTATGCAAGTTTAATAGCTCTACATAATTTTCCAAAAGGTAGAGAAAATAAGAATCCTTGGGGTAATGCTATAACCGTTTTAAAAACACCATCAAAGCAACCTTATTATTTCAATATTCATGCAGAAAAATCAAGAGATGATTTTGGAGATTTTACACTTGGTAATTTTTTAACTTTAGGTCAAAGTGGTGGTGGGAAAACTGCATTTTTGCAATTCTTAAATAATCAACTTCTAAAATTTGCAGATAAATCAACTTTTCCATCAAATATATCTGATAATCTTAAAAAAATGACTTTAGTATATCTTGATAAAGACTATGGAGCAATGGCAAATATTTTAGCAGCTGGAGGAAGATATATAACTTTAAAAAATGGAGTATCAACAGGATTTAATCCATTTATGGTTGAAGATTCTAATGAGAACATAAGAAAATTACAAATTTTGATGAAAGTTATAGCTACTTCAAATGGAGAAACTTTAAGAACAAGCGATGAAGAACAAATTGCAACAGCAATTAACAATGTTATGAGCCATAGACTAGAAGATAGAACTTATGGAATATCACTATTTCTTGAAAACTTAACAGATGATAATACTGATGAAAACTCAATAAAAAGAAGATTTAATCTTTGGAAAAGAGGTAATAAGTTTGGTTGGGTATTTGACAATGAAAATGATTTGTTAGATTTTCCTGATGATATAAATATCTCTGGAATAGATGGAACAGAGTTTTTAAATGACCCTGATGTATCTGCACCAATATCTTTTTATATTCTATGGAGAGTTTTAGATTTAGTTGATGGTAGAAGATTTGGATTAGGTCTTGATGAGTTTTGGCAATGGATGAGAAATGAACTAATTGAAGATGAAGTTTTTAATAAATTGAAAACTATTAGAAAGGAAAATGGTTTTATTGGTATGGCTTCACAATCGGTTGAAGATGTACTAAAACTAAAAACGGCTAGAGCAATTGTTGAACAAACTTCAACTCATATCTTTTTCCCAAATGAAAAAGCTAATTATAAAGATTATGTAGATGGTTTGAGTTGTACTCCTGAAGAGTATGAAACTATTAAAAATTTTAATCCAGCTGAATATCCTTTTATGGTTAAAAGAAGTGGTGAAACTGCAATAGTAAATTTAGACTTATCAACACTTGGAAAAGAAAATATTTCAATCATCTCAACAGGTACAGCTCATGTAGATAAAGTTAATGAAATTTTTTCTCAAGAAATTTCTCTTGATGAAAAAGTTCAGGAACTAAGAAATTATTATAAAAATATATAAGGATAAAAAATGACAAAAAATACAGCAATTAGAATATTATCAGCTTTAGCTATTAATTTAGGAGTTTTAACAACTATTGGTTTTATGTCGGGTTGCTCGGATAAAATTCCTGATGCTGAGCCTGTAAAGTGGCATAAAGATAGTGCATTAACTATAAATCAAGAGTTTTTGCTTACAAAAGAGTTTAAAGTACCAAAAGACCCTCATTTAAAAAATCAAAATTGGACTTTTCAAGCAACAGCTGAAAAAGTTGGAAAATATTTATTTAAAAATGAAGATTTAACAAAAATCTTTTTAGTTGCTCACAATTCAAATGAGATAATCATTATTGGGAGAAGTGATTTAATTAAAGAGTATCAAAAATACTTTTTAGATAATCAAGTAACAGCAAACATAACTTTACAAGAAGTAAATCCTGTTCAAAAAGATTTTTCAAAAGTAAACATTATGTTTTTTAACAACTTAAATAAATAAAAAATTTACAAATGGAAAAATAATATGAAAAAATATCTAATTAGTGCAGTACTAAGCACACAATTACTATTCAGTTCAGGAATTCCAACAGTTGATGTTCTTGCTATAGCTCAAAGCTTAGGGCAAAATATAAAAGAAATAGCAGAATGGGCTGAATATGCAGAAAGATGGAGTGAAACAGCTTCTCATTATTCAAACCAATTAACAGCTTATGAAAAGGAGCTTGTATCAAAAACTGGTATTAGAGATAGTGTTCAGTTTATGAAAGATTTAGATAGGCTTAAAAAATATTCTGAATCTTATGGAGATGATTATTTAGACTTAGCTAAAGCAATGGCTAACCCAAAATCAAGAGTAGGAAATCAAGCAAGAAACTTATTTGAAAAATATAATGTTTTTGATAGATGTGAAAATCAAATTTACAAAGATTGGGAAAAAGAGAATTGTAAAATGAAACTTCAAAGAGAAGTTACACAAATTGCAACAGTTCAAGAAAGTAATATAATGGTTGCAAAAACTGCTGAAAACTTAGAAGCTCTTACAAAAAAAGCAGCTAATACTCAAGATATAAAAGATAGTCAAGATATAGCAAATGCTATAAATATAGAGATGGCTCAATTACAAGTAGTATCTATGAAGATGGATATGCTTGAAAAACAAAATGTAGCTCAAGAAAAAGCCGAAGAAGAACAGAAAAAAAGAAAACAAGCAATGCTTAGAGTAAATGGGCAAGGTGATTTTAGCAATGCTAAATAAATATAAAAAGGAAATATTATGAAAAAGATTGTATTTGGAACAGCTATAACATTGGCTATTTTATTTACTGGTTGTGGTGAAAATGAAGATAAAGAGAGTCCTGAAGTAAAAAAAGCAAAAGAAATTATGGCAAAGAATATTATTAAAGAAGAAGAAAAAAAACAAAAGCAAAAAGAACTTAGAAAAAATGGTCAAGGTGATTTTAGCAATGCAAAATAAGGTTAAAAATGGGAATATTCGAATACATAGGTAATTGGATAACTGAACTATTTGACTTTTTAAAATCTTCTTCAAATACCGAAGTGGTACAAGCTTTAAGTACCCTTGTCGGTTTAACAATCACTATACAGATTATGATAAAAGCTTATCAAGTGATGGCTGGTAAATCACAATCTCCAACACAAGAGTTAATTTGGGATATAACTATAAAAATTCTAATAATTTCAGTAGCTTTAAATTTAAGTGGTTTTTTAGATGCTATAAAATCTGCTATGGAAGAATTACATAATTTAATGAGTGGAGATAAAAATCTTTATTCAGTTTTAGATGAAAAACTAACAGCAACAATTAAATTAGCTAATGTAGTATATGAAGAAGGAAATATTTTCTCAGGACCTTTTTATGCTATTATAATTTTTATATCTTTTTTATTAGGAATTGTTCCATCTTTTTTAATAGTAGTTACAACTGATATAACACTAAGACTTTTAATGTTAATAGCTCCAATTGTAATATTCTTTAGAGCTTACTCTTGGGGTAAACAGATGTTTGACCAATGGTTAAGCACATTTTTTACAAATTTATTAACTGTATTTATAGTAGGTACAATGTTAAACTTATTTGTAGATAAGTATGGAGGTTTTATAAATCATCAATCAGCACAAGCAGGACAAAATGTTGATTTACTTATGATAACAGGGCAAACTCTAATAATGAGTTTATTATTATTCTTTATAATGAAACTGGCTGTTACAATGGCTGAAAAAATAGGCTCTGTAAGTATTGAATCTGCTCCAAAAAGTGCTTCTAATATAAATAGAGATGCAACGAAAAATGCAAAAGACTATTCGAATCTAGGCTCTAATGTGGCAAAAGGTGGAGCTGGAGGATATAGTGGAGCAAAAAGTACATATGAAAATACTAAAGGTTATGTTCAAAGTAAGTTAAGTAATGGAGTTGGTGGTGGAGGACCTAGAAATATGATGTAAATATTTATATTGACATCAATTTAATAGTTTGATACAATTACATCGTTGAGACAAAGTAAATCGTTATTTAGGAGTGATGACCTAAATTGTAAGATTAATTAGGTAAAGCTTTTTAGCTTTACCTTTTTTTTTGCTGGGTGGTTAGCAAGAATGTAAATTCTAGGGTGAAGGGAATCTTATATCAAGGAGTTTACTTTGTCTCACAAACTAGCAGTAATACTTTTAATATTGATAGTTATAGTAACTAGACTTTATTAATTGGAAAACATGGGGGAATTCATCACTCCCCTATTACTGCTACCAATTTATAATCAAACATTTATATAAAACTTACCAAAGGTAGGACTTTAATAGTTCTACCTTTTTTTTTGCCTAAACTTCGGCAAACAATCAAAAAACAAATTATCAATATTTATTAATGTTTTAAGATATTAATAAATATTTAAAAATATCAAAAAAAGGAAAATTAAAATGAAGTATATATTTATGATTTCTTTAATTACTCTCTTTCTTAATGGTTGTACAACTACATCAAAAAATGTAGAAATACCTTTAAAAGTAGAAAATGAAGTGAGTAGTAAAAAAATATTTGGAGAAAAAGAGAATTGGCAACCAATCAATAAAAATAATATTTTAGATGAAAAAAACAATAAGGTGGTTAAATGAAAAAAGATGAAAAAATCTTAACAGATGATAATTATAATCAACAAAGTGCTTGGGATTATGATTCAGCAAGAAGTTATCTAATAGATAAAAGCAATAAAAGAGCTTGGAAAATTACTTATATTTCACTTGCTTTAACAATTATATTGGGAATTGCAGTTATGCTTTTGACCCCACTTAAAACTGTTGAACTAATGGTTGTAAAAGTTGATAAAAATGGTTTTGTAGATATTGTTACACAACTTGATGAACAAGTAATTACTACAGATGAAGCTATAGATAAATCTTTTATTTATAGATATGTAAAAACTAAAGAACAGTATTATTTTGAAACTTTAAATCAAGATTTTGAAACAGTTCAAATGTTATCATCACCAAATGTTCAAAAGAAATATATTGCAGAAATGACGGATAAAGAAAAGGGAAAAGCAAATATTCTAAAAGATAAAATAGGCATAGAAGTTAAAATTTTATCTATTGTTCTTACAAATAAATCTGATGAAAAAATAGCAACTGTTAGAATTGAAACTATAAAAAAATCTAAAAATAATGACAATGCTCCTGAAAAAGAGATAAAAGTAGTAACTCTTACTTATGATTATTTACCTATTAAACAAAATGCTAGTTTAAGACTTGAAAATCCTTTAGGTTTTATTGTTAATACATATAGAGTAGATGAGGAGATTAAAGAATGAAAAAATTAATTTTAATATATCTTTTAAGTGTTGCTTCACTTTTAGCAATAGATGTACCAAAAGGTACAATATTTGATAAAAGAGTTGTATATACAGATTTTAATAAAGATGATGTATTTCAAATATATGGTAAAAATGGTTATACAACTGTAGTGCAATTCGCAAATGATGAAGTGATACTTGATATGGCAAGTGGTTTCTCTCAAGGTTGGGATTTTCAAGATAGAAGAAATTTTATCTTTATAAAACCAAAAGCTTATGAATCAAGTTTTGCAATTGATGAAATGGGTGAAACAGTAAATAAAAAAATGATTATTGAACCAACTCCTGAAGAGTGGAAAACTAATCTTATTGTTCTTACAAATAAAAGAGAATATATCTTTAATTTGGATTTGAATGTTGAAAAAAATAGTCATTTTAAATTTACATTTAGCTATCCAGATGATGAAATTAAAAAAGAGAATTTAAAAATGGCTCTTTTAAAACAAGAAGCTGAAAAAGAAGAGTTAAAAACTGAATTAAATAGAACAGCAACTCCAAGAAATTGGGATTACTATATGAACATTAATCCTGAAAGTGAAAATATTTCCCCTACTTTTGCTTATGATGATGGGCAATTTACATATTTAGGGTTTGATAGTACAAAAGATATTCCATCTGTATTTTTATATGAAAATGAAAAAGAGAGTATTTTAAATAATCATATTAAAAAAGAGGGAAATTATGATGTTTTAGTTATTCAAAAAACAGCTAAGCAGATTGTTTTAAGAAGTGGAAAAAGAATTGTTGGAATTTTAAATAAATCTTTTGGAGTAAATCCTTTAGAACAACAAAAAACTACAAATTCACCAAAACTTGAAAGAGAGGTAATTAATGGAAAATAGAAATGATAACAATTATGATGAACCACTTAATATGAATCCAAATAAAAGCGAATTGCCCAATCAAAAAAATTCAACAATAAAGAAAATACAGTTTTATGTAACCATGGTTATTGGAATTATATTTCTTCTATTGGTTTTATTCTCTTTCTTTAAAAATATTCTAAGTAGTGAAAAAGAAGAAAAAGTTGTTGAAGTGGAAGCTCCAAAAGTTCAAAAACTAGAAAAAGATAATTTATTCGCAAATGTAAAAGATAATGAAAAAGAAACTTCACCATTTGTTGTAGAAGAAAAATCAAATATATTTGAAGCTACACAAATTGAGAAACCTCCAAAACCACAAATTGTAAAAGGTGCAACAGGTACTATTATTGGAAATAACAATAACAGTAAAAGTAGTGGAACAGCTTCAAACAATAATAGTAAATATATGGAGCAAATAAAAGATTTAGAAGCTCAAAAAGAAGCTATACAAAATCTTGAAAATGCTGGAATAAATTCAACATCAAATAAAGATTTTGATGGGGATACATTCAAACCAACTATTGCCAAAATCAATGAATTTAATCCTGATTTACTTTTACCAAAAGGTACTTATATTGGTTGTTCTTTAGATACTAGATTTGTAAGTGCAATACAAGGTAGTACAAGTTGTACAGTTTCACAAAATATTTACTCTTCAAATGGAAATGTACTTTTAATTGAGAAAGGTTCAAAATTATTTGGAACATATAAAGGTGATAATGCAAATGATGGAACAAGTAGATATTTTGTTGTTTGGCAAGAAGTAAGAACTCCTAATCATTTAAGAATTCCTTTAAATAGTGGCTCATCTGATGAACTTGGTGGTGCTGGTTTAGAGGGTGAAATCGACCATAAATGGATGATGAGATTTGGAAGTTCTATTATGCTTAGTATGGTTGATGATATATTCAATGTTTTAGCTTATAAAATGACAAATAAAAATGGTGGAAGCAATAGTGGAAATCAAATTGATTATACAGAAAACACTAGAGACAATGCTTCAAATATAGCTTCAATTGCTCTTGAAAAATTCATAAATATAAAACCAACAGTTTACAAACAACACGGTGATTTAGTTGGTGTTTATGTAAATCGTGATGTTGATTTTTCAAAAGTTTATAAAATTACAAAGAAGAAATAGAAATGAATGATATTAATAAATCAAGAAGTTTAGAATTGGCAACTAATAGGTTTTTTAAAGAGTTTTTAGATGATGATAATATCAATGAGATTTGCTATAACGGTGATGGAAGTATTTGGACTTTAGATATTAAATCAAAATGGGAAGAACATAAAAAGGCTTATACATATAATGATTTGATAACTTTTGCAACTCCTTTAGCAAGTCATAAAGAAGATACTCTAAAAGCAAATAAACCAATTTTAAGTGCAACTCTAAATAGTGGAGAAAGAGTACAAGTTGTTATCCCACCAGCTACAAAAAAAGGAATGATGTCAATAACTATCAGGAAACCCTCTAAAGTTAGATACACAAAAGAAGATTATAAAGCACAAGGAATGTTTGATGATATTAGACATGAAAAGGAAAGAAGATTATCTCCAGAAGAACAAAATTTAATTAACCTATATAACAAAAAAGAATGGGATACTTTTTTAAGTGAAGCTGTAAAAATTGGTAAAAATATTGTAATTGCTGGAGCAACAGGAAGTGGGAAAACTACTTATATGAAATCTTTAATAGACGATATTCCTTTACATGAGAGATTAATAACTATTGAAGATACAGAAGAAATAAGTTTTTATGAGCATAAAAATTTTGTTCAATTATTTTATCCATCTGAAGCAAAAAGTGGTGACCCTGTAACAAGTGCAATTTTATTAAAAAGTTGCCTTAGAATGAAGCCTGATAGAATACTCCTAGCAGAGCTTAGAGGGGCGGAAGCTTATGACTATTTACAAGTTTTAAGTTCAGGACATGGTGGAAGTATAACTTCAGTTCATGCTGGAAGTTGTTCATTAGCTTTAAAAAGATTATCTTCTATGGCTGGAAACAACCCATCCGCAAAAAATATTTCATCAGAACAACTAAACCAAGATTTTAGAGATGTTATTGACATCGTAGTACATATAGAAGCACATAGTGGAGTAAGAAAATTTAGTGATGTATATTTTAAAGGAGCAATAGATGAAAATAAAGTTACCTGACAAAAAATCAATTGTACTTTTCTTATTCTCTGTAAGCATTTTTACTTTTTTATCAAGTGGGATTTTAATATTTTTTCTAAATGGTTATTTTAGTTTAAATTTATTTAATCAAATTGCCCAAAATTACACACCATTTTTTACATATACAGCAGTTACAAGCTCTTATCCAAGAGTTTGGGAAAGTATATTTTATTGTTTCTCTTTTTGGAGTATCTTAATAGGTTTTACTATGTATTTTGGTAAAGATAAAAGGAGTTTACACGGTGAAGCCCGATTTGCCAATAAAAAAGAGATTGAAAAAATGGGGCTTTTGCAAGATAAAGGTTTAGTTGTTGGAAAGCTTGAGAGTGGTGAACTTCTAAAATGGAAAAGTAGTGAGTTCTTAGCTTTGGGAGCTCCTACAAGAAGTGGTAAAGGGGTTGGTATTGTTATTCCAAATTTAATGG
>CAYQFC010000021.1:0-11189 GCA_964416585.1 uncultured Aliarcobacter sp. | reverse complement strand
TCTACTCTTTTTATGATTATAAAGATTTAGAAGATTTAATCCAAAGCAAATACCACTTTTATGGAGATAGAGTTTTTAATATCTTAGGAAAGCTTAGCTTTGCTAAATTTGCTTCAAACTTTACTTTTATCCACCCTATTTTGGCTCTTCCTATAGATGACCACACAAGACACGATTTCTCTCAAACTGCTATTTTGGCAAAGCATTTAAAAAGTGCTTTTATAAAACCAGTTTTCAATACCCTAAAAGCTAAAAATATTGTCAAATATGCTGGGAAAAATCTAGAATTTAGACAAAAAAATCCAAGAAAATTTATCTATAGTGGAGTAAAAAATTGTGATGTAATTTTAGTTGATGATGTTCTTACAACAGGAACAACTATTTTAGAGGCTAGAAAAACTTTAAAAAATCAAAATGTAAATGTACTTTTTGCCATTACTCTATGCTCTTTTTTGAATTAATTTTTAATATGCTAAAATAACTTATGATTCAAAATACTATTTTTACTACTATTTTAAAAACACCTATAAAAGAGATGTTTGTGGCTATGTTCAATGATGAACTTATTATTTTTACACCTTATGAAAAAGAGTTTTGTACAAAAAAACTAAATCAATTCAAAAAGATTTTGGGTGTGGATTTTATTATTGAAGATGATGATAAATTCATCTATTTTAAAGAGGAGTTAAAAAAATATTTTTCAAAAAAATCAAATAAAATCAATATACCAATTAAGTTACTTGGAACCAATTTCCAAATAAAAGTTTGGGAAACTCTTTTGAAAATTCCATATGGAGAGACAATTAGTTATAAAGAAGAGGCATTTTTAATAAACAATCCAAAAGGGTATAGAGCAGTTGCCAATGCAAATGGAAAAAATAACTTAAATATAATTGTACCTTGTCATAGAGTAATTTCCAACGATGGTTCTATTGGTGGATATACAGGTGGAATTGAAATAAAAGAATTTTTACTAAAATTAGAAGGAGTTGATATATGAATTTAGTATCTTTACAACTAGAGACAAAAGATAATTTTGAAGAAAATTTAGAAAATTTTAAAAAACAGATATCTTCTTGCAAAAAAAATTCATTAATTCTTGCACCTGAACTTGCTATTGTAGGATTTGCCTACGACAAAATGCAAGAAGCAAGTGACTTTTCACTAAAAGCAATAGAAGTGTTAAAAGAGTTTTCAGAAGAGAAAATTATAGTATTCACAACTATTATAAAAGAAAATAACAAATTCTACAATAGACTTTTTATGATTAAAGATAGGAAAATTATTCACAATCAAGATAAAATTAAACTATTTCCATTAGGAAATGAAGATAAATTTTTCACTCCTTCAAAAAAAAATAATATTGAAATAATTAATATAAATGGTATAAAAATTGCAGTACTAATCTGCTTTGAACTAAGATTTCCATCTCTTTGGGAGCAAATTAAAGGTGCTGATATAATATTAAATCCAGCAATGTGGGGAATTAAGAGAAAAGATCACTATGAATCAATTAGCAAAGCCTTAGCTTTGGTAAATCAAGCTTTTGTTGTAGCTTCAAATAGTGCAAATTCAAATATGGCAAAAGGAAGTGCCATTATAACTCCTTTTGGAGATACTATTAAGGATGATAGTAAAACTATTTTAGAGAAAGAATTTTCAAAAGATGAGATTTTAAAGATAAGAAAATATATAGATATAGGACTCAATATTTCTTGATTTACAATTTCTTCACAATTTTAAAATAAACTCTTTACCTAATTTATTAAAAAACAGGAGAAAAGTGTGAAAATAAGACTATTTTTACTAATTTTACTATTTGTTTCAAATATATTTGCAAATGAAGTAGATTTTAAAAATTTAACACAAGAACAAAAAGAGACATTAAAAGAGATAAAAAAAGAGGGTGATGCCCATGGACTTGGCTATACTTTGATGGCTATTGCAATTAAAGAGTCAAAACTTGGAGAATATATGATTAATTTAGATACAAAAGATTTTGGTTTATATCAAATCAATATAAAATCTGCTCTAAATAGAAACAATATGAAAGATACAACTTGGAATAGAAATGTTTTAGCTTCAAAACTGGTTTCTGACTTTAATTTTGCCACAAAAAATGCAATTGATGAGCTAGCATATTGGCAAAAATTTCATAAAAATGATTGGTCGAAAATTTGGGGAAGTTATAATGCTGGATTTAAATTTAACAGTAAACAAGCAAGAGCATACTCAAAAGATATTGCTTCAATAATAGAGAAACTAAGAAAAATTGATGTTTAAATAAGTAGTAAATTACTACTTATTGACAAGTCTCACAAAGCCCATACAACTGCATTGAATGGTCTGTAATCTTAAACTTATTAGCTTTTGCTATCTTCTCTTGTCTTTTTTCAATCTCATCATCTACAAATTCAACAATCTTTCCACAGCTCGTACATATTAGATGATCATGATGTGATTTTGCATTACTTTCGTATTTTTTTCCATCTAATCCAAAATTCAAAGAAGCTATTAATTCAACCTCTTCTAAGAAACTCAAAGCTCTATATACAGTTGCTATTCCAACATTTGTCTCTGGATAATCTTTTTTTATTTGGTTATATACCTCTTCAGCCGTTAAATGCCCATTTGCTTGAAGCAATATACTAAGAACTATCTCTCTTTGCTCTGTATATTTAAGACCTTTTTGCTTCACTATTCTTTTTAATTCATCTATTATCTCTTCATAATTATCATTACTCATAAAACACCTCTAAAATATAAAGATTTAGTATATCTAAAGTTTAAAAAAAATTCAAATTTTAATAAAAATTATTGATATAAATTAAGATATATTAAATATTATTCTATTACAATAATCATTATTAATATTTAAGGTTGCAAAATGAGTATAAATGATTTAGTTGTACATAAAGATGCATTAATAACAGAAATTCTATGTGATGATATACTAAAACACAGACTATTTTCTTTTGGAATAATCAAAGGTTCTACAATAAAAGTAACTGCAAAATCTATGGCAAAAAAGACTCTTGAGATTAAAATTAATCAATCAAAAGTTGCAATAAGATCTTGTGAGGCTTCAAAAATAAAAGTTAGATATGAAAACTAAAAATATAAAAATTGCTCTTGTTGGGCAACCAAATGTTGGAAAATCTATGCTTATAAACTCAATTTCCAACTCAAAATTAAAGGTTGGAAATTTTTCAGGTGTTACAGTTGAAAAAAAAGAGGTAAATTTTAAATATAAAGATTTCAATATTCAAATAATTGATTTACCAGGAACATATTCTCTTTCAAACTACTCAATTGAAGAAAAAATAGTTAAAAACTTTTTAAAAAATGAAAGCTATGATATTATTTTAAATGTATTGGATTCCACAAATCTGCAAAGAAATTTACTTCTTACAAGCGAGATTTTAGAGCTAAATAAAAAAATAGTAATAGCCTTAAATATGAGCGATGAGGCAGAAAAAGAGAATATTCTTATTGATAATAAAAAGTTATCATCTTATTTAAAAAAACCTTGTGTAAAAGTTAGTGCTATGCAAAAAAAAGGGATAACTGAACTTTTAGATACAATTATTAAATCTTACTTAGATAATCAAGAGTTTTTTAATCAATTTTATATAAATCCAAATCCAAGTCATGATGAGATTTTAAATCAGAAATTCGCCTTTGTTAAAAAGATATCACAAGATTGTATAGTTATTAAAAAAGAGAATAAAAAATCTTTTACAGAAAAAATTGACTCAATTTTAATGCACAATTTTTTTGGGTTACCTATTTTTCTATTTTTTATGTGGAGTCTTTTTCAAGCAACATTTACCTTTGGTGAAATCCCAATGGGATACATTGAAGAGTTTTTTGCAGTTTTAATTGAATTTACAAAAAATGTATTAGGAGAAAATCAAATTTCATCTTTAATTGCAGATGGAATCATAGCTGGGGTTGGTTCTGTTGTGCTATTTTTACCAAATATTATAATACTTTTTTTTGGAATTGCCTTGCTTGAAAGCACTGGGTATATGAGTAGAGTCTCATTTTTGCTAGATGGTATTTTGCATAGATTTGGACTTCATGGAAAATCTTTTATTCCTTTGGTTACTGGTTTTGGTTGTAGTGTTCCTGCTTATATGGCTGCAAGAACTTTAAAAAATGAAAAAGATAGATTACTTACACTTTTTATTATAGGTTTTATGTCTTGCGGAGCAAGATTGCCTATTTATGTACTTTTTGTTGGAGCTTTTTTTAGTGAAAATGGAGCGGGAAATGTTTTATTTTTAATATATATTAGTGGTGCAATTTTGGGCTTAGTTTTTGCAAAAATTTTAAGAGTAGTTGTATTTAAAGGACAAGATGAACCTTTTGTTATGGAGATGCCAAAATATAGAGTTCCTACAACAAAACTACTTTATCAAGCAGTTTCACATAAGGCTTTTATGTATCTAAAAAAAGCTGGTACATTTATTCTTGCTGCCTCTATTTTAATTTGGTTTATGAGTAATTATCCAAAATCTGAACTTATAGAACAAGAGTTTCAAGCAAAAATTGAACTAGCAGATGAAAATACAAAAACTATTTTAGAAAACCAACTAAGCTTAGCACACCTTGAAAACTCTTATTTGGGAAAACTAGGACATATTAGTGAGCCATTTTTTGCACCACTTGGTTTTGATTGGAGAATGGCAGTTGCTCTTGAAACAGGCCTTGCAGCAAAAGAGATTGTAGTATCAACTTTGGCTATTTTATATGGTTTAGGAGAAGAAAATGATGAAAAATCTGCAAGTTTAATTGAAAATATAAAAAAGAATATCACAAAAGAAGCAGCCATCTCTTTTATTGTTTTTGTAATGATTTATATTCCTTGTTTGGCTGCTTCTATGGTTTTTGTAAGAGAAGCTGGTGAGTGGAAATATTTAGGATATCTATTTGTTTTTACAACATCTTCCGCTTGGATTATCTCATTTATTGTCTATAATATTTCAAAATTGATTTTTTAAAGATAAAATAGTTATAAAAACTATTTTATCTCAAATTGATTTGTATACTCTTTGTCTTTATATATTATCTTAAAACTCCAAAGTCCTTTTTCTCTACCATCTAAATATCTAAAATCATAAGCAGAGCTATCACCTGCTGGAATTACAATATCTCTTGTTCTTGTTATCTCTTCATTTGGATTTACCCATTTTAAAGATATTGTTTGGTCTTCAACTGGATCTATAATCACTTCAAATTTACATAAAATTGAGTTTTCATCCTCCAAAACCAAACACTCAACTTTTGGATTATACTCAACATCTTTTAGCTTTTCTTCCTCTTTTTTCTCTATTTCATTAGAAAAAAGTATTGTTGAAAAAATCATTAAAAATATAACTTTAAACACTTTTTGTCCTTGTAGATAAAATATTGTATATTATAAAAAAAATATACTCATCTTATAGATTTTAATCAAGATTTATACTCTTGCCAAATTGCCTCTTCATTTAAATTTGCTCTATTTAATAGTATCTCAAAGGGCTGATACTCTTCTTTATATCCCATAGAGTGATGTTTATCTATCCAATATCCCAAATAGATATATGGTATATTTAGTTCTTTTGCTATTTTTATTTGCGACAAAATTGAAAATTTTCCTATTGATAAATCAGCATATTCGTGATCATAAAAACAGTAAATTGATGAAATTGATTCAGGCAAAATATCAACTAAAGCCACACCAACCAAATACTCATCTCTTACATATAAAAACTCTTTTGCAAACTTCACATTACCTTCAACATAGGATTTAATATAATCATCTGCATCAATAGGGCTATATGGCCAAGATTTTTTATCATTCATAAAACTATGATATTTATCATAAAGTTTTAAATGCTCTTTTGTAATTGATGGTGGTCTTATATAAAGTTTAGTATCTTTGTTTTTATTTAAAACTCTTTTTTGTGATTTAGAGAATTTAAAATTTGCAACATCTATTCTCATAGATATACATTTTGTACAAGTTTTACACTCTGGTACAAAATGAATTTTCCCAAATCTTCTCCAACCTCGCTCCAACTTTTTTTGATAATCTTCGATATTGCAATGGTTTATATATCTATATCTTATATCAGACACTTCACTTTTAAAATAAGAACAAGCCCTATTTTCTTCAAAAAATTCAAGATCATGATTTAAAATATGCATCTTTTATTCGTTTATCTTTGATTTTATCTCTTTTGCAATATTTGAGATTTTCTTTATTTTTTCACTATTACTTAAGCTATCATCCAAAAGATGCTTTACAAACGCACTTCCAACAATTACTCCATCAAGATTTTTTGATTTTTCTTTACAAGTTTTTTCATCTACTCCAAAACCAATATACAAAGGTGTTTTTGTAAATTCTCTAATATCAGAAATTATTTTGCTTAAATCTTCATCTCTTCCACTTCCAGTAATTCCAGCATAAGCAACCATATAGATAAATTTAGAAGAATTTTTCACAAGCATTTTTACTCTATCTTTAGGAGTTGTTGGAGCTATGAATGTAATATTTGAGATATTATGCTTTTCAAAAGTTCTATTATATTTTTGTGCCATTTCAAAAGGTAAATCTGGAATAATAGTTCCACTAACACCTAAAGAGCTTGATTTTTCTAAAAATTTATCAAATCCATAGTGATAAAAAGGGTTCATATATCCCATATATAAGGTATCTATCTCTTTTGATATTTTTTCTGTTACATAAAAAAGTTCTTCAAGTTTAAAGCCATTTTTTAAAGCTAATAAGTTTGCTTTTTCAATAATTGGTCCATCTGCTACTGGATCACTAAATGGAACTCCTAACTCTAAACTATCAACACCATTTTCCTTTAAGTTTAATGCTAAATCAACAGTAAATTCCTTGTTTGGATATGATGTAGTAATATATGCAACTAATTTTTTCAATTTTCTTCCTAAAAATAAATTACTTGATTTTATCGAAAACCTAATTAAAATCTATTTTTTGATATAATCAATACTACTTTATTTTAGGATTTTTACTATGAGTATAATTAAACATGATTTTAAAAAAATAAATATTACAAAAATAAAAGAAGCAAAAAATAGATATAAATTAACAGTAATAACGGCATACGATGCTCTTTTTGCAAACTTATTAAAAAATAGTGCTGATATGATATTAGTTGGAGATAGTTTAAATATGAGTTTTGCTGGTAAAAGTGATACTTTAAGTGCCACTCTTGAGCAGATGATTTACCACACAAATGCAGTTTGTGCAGGGGCAAAAGGTGCTTTTGTGATTACAGATATGCCTTTTGGAACTTATACAAATAAAGATATTGCTTTAAAAAATTGTTCAAAAGTCTATCAAGAAACTCTTGCAAGTGCCGTTAAAATTGAAGGTGGAGAAGATAGAGCTGATATCATAAAGTATCTATGTTCAAACTCAATTGCTGTTATGGGGCATATTGGTTTAATGCCACAATATGTAAGAAGTGAAGGCGGATATAAAGTTAGAGGAAAAACTAAAGAAGATGAAGAACAATTAATTCGTGATGCTATTGCTATTGAAAAAGCTGGAGCTTTTGCTATTGTAATTGAAGGAGTTATGAGTGATGTTGCAAAAAAAATATCAGAAGCTATAAGTATCCCAACTATTGGTATTGGTGCTGGTTGTGATACAGATGGTCAAGTTTTAGTTTGGTCTGATATGTTTGGGTTTTTTGAAGAGTTTAAACCAAAATTTGTAAGACACTATTTAGATGGTGCAAACCTAATAAAAAATGGTATGGAAAAGTATAGAGAAGATGTACAAAATAAAAACTTTCCATCAAAAGAAGAAGAGTATTAATATATGCAAAGATTAGTTGAAGTTGAACAAATATCTTTTGAAGAAGAGAGTAATGAACAAAGCTTAAGACCTTCAAATTGGGAAGATTACATAGGTCAAGAAAAAATTAAAAAAAATCTTAGAGTTTTTATAGATGCTTCAAAAAAAAGAGCTGAAGCCTTAGATCATATTCTTTTTTATGGACCTCCAGGCCTAGGAAAAACAACACTTTCTTATCTTATTTCAAATGAAATGAACTCAAATATCAAAGTAACAGCTGGTCCCATGATTGAAAAAAGTGGAGATTTAGCTGCAATTTTAACTAATCTTGAAGAAGGCGATATTCTTTTTATTGATGAGATTCATAGATTATCTTCTGCTGTTGAAGAGATTTTATATCCAGCTATGGAAGATTATAGGCTTGATATTATAATTGGTAGTGGTCCTGCGGCTCAAACTGTAAAAATTGATTTACCAAGATTTACCTTAATTGGAGCAACCACAAGAGCTGGAATGCTTTCTAATCCATTAAGAGAGCGATTTGGTATGCATTTTAGAATGCAGTTTTATACAGATGAAGAGTTGGCAAAAATTATTCAAAAAGCATCATCTAAGCTTGGTGTGTCTTGTGAAAATGATTCAGCTTTAGAGATGTCAAAAAGAAGTAGAGGAACTCCAAGGGTTGCTTTAAGACTTCTAAGACGTGTAAGAGATTTTTCTCAAGTTGCAGGAGAATCAAAAATATCGCTTAAAACTTGCAAATATGCTCTTGATGAGCTTGGAATAAATGAAAATGGTTTTGATGAGATGGATATAAATCTTCTTGAACTTTTAATCTCAAATCGTGGAAAACCCATGGGACTTTCAACTATCGCAGCAGCTTTAAGTGAAGATGAAGGAACAATTGAAGATGCAATTGAGCCATATTTATTAGCAAATGGATTTATTGAAAGAACAGCAAGAGGAAGAGTTGCTAGTGTAAAAACTTATAATATGTTTAGATTAAGTCCTCCAAAAGATAATTACGATAATGAGCAAGGAACTCTATTTTGAAACCAATATATTTTTTAATTCTTCTAGCTCTTGCTCTGTCATATTTCTTAATAGAACTATTTAATCCTTTTTTAAAAGCTCTTATTGTCTCAACTTTATTAACAATCTCAACAAGCTCTCTTACAAATAAAATTGAAAAAAATATAAAAAATAGAGTTCTAGCAACATCAATAATCACCCTAGCAATGACTTCACTATTTTTTATTCCAATTTTATATTGTATTTTTTCATTTGCAGCTCTATTTAGCAAAATTGACCAAAATAGTTTAATTTCAAATCTTAATCATATAAAAGAAGTTTCAAGTGCCTTTATTATGGATTTTCCTATTTTAAATGATTTTTTCAAAGATATTATGTCTAAAATTGATATTGGAAAAAGTGTTCAACAAGCAGTATCAATTGGTACACTTTTAGGTAAAAATTCAGCAAAATTTATGATTGATATGATTTTTATTTTAATATTTTTCTTCCTTTTTACTCTATATTCAAGCTCTATAGCAAAGTTTTTAAAAGAGCTTCTACCTATGAAAAATGATGATTCAACACTACTATTTAATGAGTCATCAAGTGTTATGAGTGTTGTTTTTTACTCTATTTTAGTGACAGCTATTTTTGAAGGATTTTTGTTTGGAATATTTCTAAAATTCTTTGATTACGATGCTCTATTATTTGGAGTATTTTATGGTTTTGCTTCACTAATTCCTGTTGTTGGTGGAATAATAATGTGGCTTCCAATTGCCATTTATGAAGCAACAACAGGTTCAATTACAAATGCCATTATTATCGCTCTTTACTCAATTATTGTGATTTCAATTATTGCAGATACTTTTATAAAACCTATGATTATAAATTATATAAATAAAAAAGTAATCAAAACACCAACAAAAATCAACTCTTTGCTAATATTTTTTGCAATAGTTGCAGGACTTGGAACTTTTGGTTTTTGGGGTATGATTATTGGTCCTGCATTAGTTAGTCTATTTATCTCTATTTTATATTTATTAAAAAAATATTCGGATGATTTAAAATAAGGAGTTAATATTAAAAGGTAAAATTACCTTTTAATATTTTTATTGAAGATTTAAATGTTTTAAAGTCTCTATTGTTAAAGCACCTTTAACAAGATTATTTTGTTCTTGATATAAACTAACCGCTTTTTGTGTCTCTTTGTTATATACACCATCTATATTAGAGATTCTATAACCTCTATCTTTTAAAGTAGTTTGTAGATTTGAAATTAATTCTGTTGTTGAATTTGTTTCACATAAAATTGGTTCCCACTTAAAATCTGGTTCTGAAACTCTTACTTCTGTTTTTAAAGTTGCATAAACAGCTGGGATTTCTGTTTTTACTTCTCTTGCTGGAGTATCTACCTCTTCAATATCTACCATTTTACAAATACCAGGTATTCTTACCTCTTTTGTAGTTGCTGGAGTATCAATAACCTCTTTTTCTACAGTTTTATAAACAGCTGGTATTTTAACTTCTCTTGTTGTTGCTGGTACATCAACTACTTTTTTTTCTACTGTTTTATAGACAGCTGGTATTTTAACTTCTCTTATTGTTGCTGGTGTATCAATAACAGTTCTTTCTACTGTTTTATAAACAGCAGGAACTTCAACAAGACATAATATCTCTCCTGTTAAGGTATCAATCTTCTCAACTTCACCTCTTCCTTTTTCCCAAATAGTATGAGCATCTTTTACTAAGATTTGTTCTGTCAAAGTTTTATAAGTTGCTGGAACTTCTTCTAAAATTGTTTTTTCTGGTTCTACCATAACAGTTTCTATTTCTGTTTTATAAGTTGCTGGAACTTCTTCTAAAATTGTTTTTTCTGGTTCTACCATAACAGTTTCTATTTCTGTTTTATAAGTTGCTGGAACTGGTATAAGCTTTATGGTCTCTTCTCTAACTTGTACTTTTTTTTGAACTGTTTTATAAGTTGCTGGTATTACCTCTATCTTAGTATCTGCCTCTTTTATAAGTTGCTCACTCTCTTTTGTTTCATAAATTGCGGGAATTATAACTTTTGTATAGCACTCTCCTGCTCTTGCATTTGGCGGTAATAAAGTATCTTTTGAAACTTTTCCTTCTAGTTCTGAAATTTTTATATCTTTACTTTCAATCTGTTTTTGTAACTCTACAATTTTCTCACTTGTTTGAGTGTCTTGCTTTACAGAGCATCCACTTAATCCAAAAATTAAACTTGCAGTTACAATAGTCCCTAACTTAAGATTTTTAAACATATACTTTCCTTTTATGAAATTTCAAAAAAGGAGTTAATTTTGAGAAAAATTATTACTATGTCAAT
>CAYQFC010000020.1:0-11647 GCA_964416585.1 uncultured Aliarcobacter sp. | reverse complement strand
CATTTTCAATTTCATCATCTTCAATCTCACCTTTAAATAATACTTCAAAGCCTTGCTTAGTTGTTCTTTTTGAGCTTGTAGAAAATACATTGTCATTAATACCAACTTCTATTTGAGTATGAATATACTCTTTTGGCTCGTAAAATTGAGCTACAAATTTTCGAGCAATTAAAGTATAAATATTTTTTTCATCTTTTGATAAATCTTCAATATTTACATTTTGAACTGTTGGAATAATTCCGTGATGTGCTGTTGTATTAGCAGTATTCCAAGCAAGAGATTTAATTGAAACATTAGCACCATCAACAAAATCTTTAAAATCTAACAAATTAGCTTTTATACTTTCCAAAGTTGCTGGAGCTTGTTCAAACAAAGTTTCAGGAAGATAACTATTATCCGAACGGTTATAAGTTATCAATTTATGTTTCTCTCTTAAGCTTTGAGTTATATCTAAAGTTTTATCAGGCTTATATCCAAACTTTTTAGCACCATCAGCTTGTAAATCAATCAAATTATAAGGTAAAGGAGGATTAATCCTTTTTTGCTCGTTTACAGCCTTTAAAATAGTGCCATTTACACCTTTACAATTTAATATTTTATTTGCTATTTCTTCATCTGTTATTCTTTCATCTACTTTTAAATTTGCATTAAAAAGAATATTATTTGAATTGAAAGAGCCTTTAACTGTATAATAAAAGCTACTTTGATGAGATTCAATCTCTTTATCCCTTGCAACAATTAACCCTAAAATTGGAGTTTGTACTCTTCCAACACTTAAAACACCTTGATAACCAAGTGATTGTGCCAATTTTGTGTAAGCTCTTGTAAAATTGATTCCAACAGTCCAATCAGCTTGACTTCTTGAAAATCCACTATCCGACAATCCTTTAAAATCATCATTTGATTTTATTTCCTGTAATGCTTTTTTTACACCTTTTTCTGTTAAATCAGATATTAAAACTCTTTCAACAGGTTTATTATTGTTAGCATACATCAAAATTTCATCAATTAATATTTGACCCTCTTCATCATTATCACCAGCATTTACAATTTTTGTAACTTCTTTACTGTTGATTAAATCAAGAATAATATTAAGTTGTTTTTTTGAACTTGCAATTGGTAAATATTTAAAACTATTTTGACCTGTTCCTATTGGTAAAGGCAAATCTTCTAAGCTCCAAGTTTTAAATTTTTCATTATAATCTTCGGGCATAGCCAAACCAAGGATATGTCCGTAAGCCCAAGTTACTAGATTGTCACCAACCTTAAAATAGCCATCTTCTCTTTGTAGAGAGCCATTTAAACCTGTTGTAATTGCTTTTGCAAGTTCAGGTTTTTCTGCTATAAATAATCTCATTTTTATATTTCCTTTTTGTTTGATTTTGAACTAGAAAAAATTGATCCACTAAAGATGGATTATATTTTCTAGTTCTTTTTTATATAAAGCCATTTCTTTTTTCTATATCTATTAAAACATTATGATATTTTCTTAATTTCTTAACAAAATATCTCATTTTTAAATAAAGCTCTTGCAAAGTTTCTTTAAAATCTAAAATTTCATTTAGTGAATACTTTTGAAAATTATCACTAATTAATTTTTCTATTGATAAAAATTGATTCTTAAATCCAAAATAACTCTCTAAAAAATAAATTTTTTGCTCTTTTTTAGCTTTGGATTTTCTCTCTGCTCTCATCTTTCTACTTCAACACTTTTTTTATCTTTTGGTTTAAAAAATGGTTTCTTTGTTCCATTTTCTAAATCTTGATTTTTATTAATTTCAATAGTTTTATCTTTTTCAAGAGCTTTATCAATATAATTTTCTTTTACAAAAGTAACCATTTTAAAGCTATCTTTTACAGCTTCATAAATTTCAGTTTTTTTATCTTTTAGATTTTCAGCCCAGCTCTTTACATAGCTTTGATGATTTTCTAAATTATAATCCATTCCCAACTCTTTAGCCTGTAAAAAGCTATATATTTCAGCTCTTAGCTCTTCTTTTGCATAGCTTTTTGTTTCAGGATTACCACTTAAATCACGGTTTAATCTTTTTTCGTGCCCTGTACTATGTCCTAGTTCGTGAAAAGCAACACTATAATAAGATTCAGGACTTGAAAACTGCTCTTTTTCAGGTAAAACAATCTCATCTTTTACAGGGCTATAATAAGCTTTACTTTGTCTAAAATGTTTTATTTCCAAATCTTTTACATTATCTAAAACTTTTTGACAATCCTGAATTGATATAAAATCTTTTTTCTCAAAATCATTATCTTTGTAAAGAGCTTTAATTTTATCTTTATCAATATTTATAGTTTGCTCTATATTGAAAACATTTGAAGATTTAAAAATCATATCAACTTTTTTTTCTCTATTTTCATCAATTAAAATCTTTTTTAAATCTGATGGAATAGTATTATCTTGCAAAAGCTTTTTTTCTTTTCTCTCAATATCTTCATCTGTTCTAGGTCTTTTTTCAAAGAAAATAACATCACTTGCTTTACTTCCTTTTACAACTGTTCCACCTAAATCTTTTATCTGTTTAAAAGTTAGCCAAGCATTTTCTTTATAATTGTTATCAATTCTTATCATATCAAGCATAAAAGAGTTCATACCTTTATATATAGTCTTAGTAACTGGATTATGTGATTGAGATTTAAAATCTTCTGCTTTCCAAGGTTTTACCCAAGGAGCAGTACCTTTTTCTATTGCTTCATAAAAAATATTTGCTATCTTTTCAATATGTTCTTCATATTTCATATTTAACCTTAATTTTCTCATCTTTAGAATCTTTTTCAATTTCAGCTTCATATTTATCAATATCACCATTTTGTTCTAATTCTTGAAATAAAGTTTCAAGCTCTTGTTGAAATATCAAATCATTCATATTATTTATTTCTCTTTCATTTGCCATTTTCTTTCCTTGTGTTTATATAGCTTTTCTTATGAAAGGCTCAATTTTTGTTATTTTTTTATGATTAAATCTTCTGTAAGCTTTTGAAACAGCTTCATCATAATCATTAGCTTTAATTGAAGTTATATTGTAATGTTTAGCATTAAAATAAACTACTAATTCAAATATATTCATTTGTACTTCCTAATATAAATTTTTTATCAATTTTGGTTTAAAATATTTTTCTTCAAAATATTTATCATATTTTGCAACATATCCATTTTTAAATCCCAATTCATAAGAGCCTGTATTATAAGCACTAAGACTTTGTTTAACTCTTTGAATTTTAGGACTTTCTTTGCTGGTGTTTTTGAAAAAATTATAATAAACAGTAGAAGCGAAAAATAAATTTTGACAAGGCTCAATTGCTTTTTCAAGAGTTGTATTAAATAATTCAAAGTTATCACTATTCAATTGCATATATCCAACATCAACACTAAACCCAGCATTAATATAGGTTTGAGCTATTTTTATAGCTTCATCTTTTGTTTTAGGAGTAAATGAAACAAAACTTTTCCCATCTTTATTTACATTAATTGAATAAGGATTTTTAGAGCTCTCTTCCTGTACTATCATTTTAACTATTTGTGTTGGAACAACTGGATTTTTACATTGTTCTATAAATAAACTATCTAACATCAATTTTACCTTTATCTTTAATTATCTTTCATTTCCAAGTTCTTGATTTTTATTCAAATTAAAAGAGTTATCTTTTAGTTTAAATTGTTTTTTTACTTTTGGTTTGAGTTAAAAAATCAGTCATATCAAAACCATTAAACAATTTTAATTTATGTTTTTTAGCTTCACTTTCCCAATCCCAAGTTTTCACACTTTGAGCAACATCTTTTAATTGGTCTAGCATTTTAAGAGTTCCCTCTTTTCCAGCCTTGTCATAGTCATAAGCGACTATGATTTTCAGGCCTGAAAATAGCTCTAAATGCTCTTTTGGAATATCATTATTTTCAGCTCCAAGTGTTACAGCCCTGTAACCATTACCAACCATATTTAAAACATCTTTTTCACCACCACATAAATACACTTCAATAGATTTATCTTTTCCATACTCTCTTAAATTTGCAAGATTAAAAGTTGTTCTGCTTCTACCCTTAGAAAATAAAACTTTTCCAAGTTTTACCTCTTTTCCATCTTTACCAATAAACGGCTTTGGATTTTTATTATATTTCCAAAGTGTGAGAATATTTCCATAATCATCTAATATAGGCATAATTAATCTATCAGACTGTTTTACATAACCAATTTGATATTTTTGTGCTATTTCTTTTTGTTTATCAAACTTTAAAGATGGTAAAGCTTCATTTAAAAGCTCTTTATATCTATCGAAATTCTCTAGCCTTTGTTTTTCAAATTCTTTTATGTATTCTTTATTGATAAAAACATCTTTTTTTATTGTTCCTGAACAATATCCTTTATATGAATCAATAGAGGGTAATTCTAAATTTAACAGCTTGTGAGCTTTCTCTCTTGCTTCAATAAAATTCATATCACGATTCACGAGTTTTATAAAATCAATCAAATCCCCACGATTGCTTTTATTATCATTAAACGGCGAAGAAGTCCAGCACCTTATTTTTCCATCTTTATATATTTTCATATCAGGAGTATTTGCACTTTGCCAATGAAAGCTCCCATTTCTAAAGACTTCAAAACCAAGTGATGAAATTGCATTCATCACTTGTTCTTTATCTGTATCTAAAGCCATTATCTACCAAAACTATTTAAACTTTTAGCTTTTTGCTTAGGTTTAAAAGTTCTTTGTTTTTGGGGATTAGGGGGTATATTTGTTTTTTCTTTATCTTTTTTCATTTTAAGCCCTTAAATAATATAAAGAGGTTATCTCTCTATATCTTGCCCTTTATCTTTAGATTTAGCTTTTGGCTTAAATTGCTTTTTTTCAGGTGATTCCTTTTTTGTAGTCGTTTTTTCAACTACATTTCCATTTTTATCTTGAATTTCAACAGGAATTTCCTTTGATTGATTTTGCTCTTGGCTCTTAGCTTCTCTTTTGGCTTGTAATTCAGAAGTAGTTTCAATCGTTAAACTGTTTTTACCAATTGTAGCAACAGCTTTTTCCCCTGAATCTTGTTCGAATTTAACCATATCTTGCAACAGGTCTTTATTTGATAAAGTTACTCTTGCACCCAAATAAGCAGATTTATCAGTTGTATTTATTTTAATACTTTCAACAACTTGTTCACTATTACCTGATTTACTCATACTATAAAAATGTTTATCAGGATTATTTATATCAACCTTTTTGTTAAAATAAATAAAGTTGTCTTTATCATTTTGTAAATTTTTATCAGTTGGTACAAGGACAATATCATCTTTATCATTTTTATTTACAAAATAATTTTTATAACCTGATTCAGTATTTAAAGATAAGCTAACTGCTCCTTTTCCCATACTTGCAACTTGACCAGCTTCTTTCACTATATCAATAAGAGCCGTTACTTTTTGTCTATCTTTTAAATTCCCATCTTTATCTTGATATTTCAAACTATTGTTTACTTGAACTCCTAACTTTGGGTTTTCTTCTTTTGTTAATTCTACAAATGCCATAATTTTTCCTTTTTTGTTTATCATCGACTAATCATCGAGTTACTCTATAATCTAAAACTTTTTAAGCTTCACCAATCACTTTTATATATTTATTTAATAACTTGTTTTCACATATCGCACCTCCTGAATAAAGATTTATTTGATTTTTTTAAATTTGAGTTTGTTGGTAAACAACGATATTTAAGCAATATTTACCGTGTACTTTATTATTAATGTATTTTTATAAATTTTGGCTATTGTTTTAAGGTAAAGCTTCATAAAAGCCTTACCTTTATTTAATAATAAGCCCAAAAGGGCTTATTTAGTAGTAGTTTATTTGCAATAAACCTTTATTTTTGAAGTACATCTTGAATAATTCAGAATCTACATCATAATATCTTTTAATATTATGATGTTGCATAAATTCCTTAAGAGCTCTATTTTTGAAAAGTAAACTTAAAGCATTATTACTTAATTTTATTTTTGGTAAATCTACTTTAATACTATTAACTCTCTCATAAATGATTTTATACTCTTCAATAATGGTACAAAGAAGATTTAATTGATTTTCATTCATTTTTAATTACTCCTAGTTTGGAAACCAACAAGTTTTTGAAAATGGAACTTTTTTATAATATACTGCATAACCACCTGAATCACTATCACTATAATAAATAGTATGTTGCAAATTTGATGATAAATTTCTATATTCTGAATATGAAACTTGCTGTAATTTAGAACTTAAATCCCATTCTAATTGACTGTAAAATTCACCTGTACATTTATAAATAGGTCTTTTTATATCTGTATAAGAGTGATTATATAAAGAGTTACATTGACTTGGTACAGTTGGGTTTACTCTGTAAGCTGTATAATATTTACCTAAACTTTCATAACTATCAACTTCTATTCTTTGATTTAATGCTTCTGCTGTACATTCTCTACCATCAGTCATAGGTAAAACATTATCTCTTAAATCTGCGAATTTCTCATCTTTTTTATCAGCACCATCAACAGGACAAAGATTTAAAAAATTTTGTCTTGCTTTGATTGTATCTTGTGGTTTTTTAGCTTTGATACTAAAATACTTTTGAATACTCTCATTACATTCATCAGGTCTTTGTCCTGAACTTAAACACAAAATTGCTTCACAGGCTAATTTTGTGTCACCTGTTAGCATATCAGATGAACTACTCGAATTATCTGAATTTTCTGAACTAAAAACAAAGCTACTCAATAAAAGAGTTAATGCAATTTTCTTAAACATTTTAATTTTCCTTTTTGTAATTTTAGATTGTGATTTTGAACTTGAAAAAATTGATCCACTAAAGATGGATTATATTTTTCAAGTTCTTTTAATTTAATACCTGGACCAATTAAAATTGGTCTAGGTATTTTTTTTAAGCTACATTCATTGTTTGAACTGGAATATCAATATTAGTTTCATTTAATTGGAGCATTTTTTCCCAATCTTTATGAGTTGGATTTTTTATATTTCTCATATATGGTGAAACTTGTCTAAATTTACTAATAAAATATTCATCATTATAATAAAAAGCTTTATTACATAAAATCGGCTTTTGATAATTCATCATTAATAAAGCCTTACTTTGTGGTAATTCCATCAACTCTTGGGGTAACATTAAAGCTCTTCTTTGTTCACTAACACTATGTGAACTGCTACCAGCTTCAAGCATTTTTCCGTGACTATAAGATTTTGAAACTGCTTTATAAGTTGTATCACCTAATCTTTTAGATATTTTTTCGGCTTCTTCAAATTCATTAGGTGTATAATAAATTTTAACACCCATATTTTGAAGTAATGTATTTGCACCATCTTTCCCATAACCATCAGGTTTTTGTGCTTCAAGTTGTGATAAAGCTTGAAATATCATTAAAATTCTTAAATGAAAACCAGCAATATATGAAACACCTTTTTTAAGTATAGGCATATTTCCAATACTTGTAAACTCATCTAAAAGCAAAAGGCAAGTATATTTTAATTCAGGATTCTTTTGAGGTAATTCTTTAGTATTTACACTAAGTAACTGCGAAAAGAAGATATTTAAAATAGGTCTTGCAATTGCTAATTTATCAGGAGTAATACCTATAAAAATAGTCATTTTCTTTTTTCTTAAATTTCTTAAATCAAAATCACTTGTTGCTGTTGCTGTTGTAATTGGCTGATTTCTATAAATCATTAAAGGAGCATTGAAACTACTCATTACCCCTGATTTTGTATTTTGACTATCTATTGAGAAATAACTCTCTAATTTTTCTTTAGTTCCTTTAGAAACCAATTCTAAATGCTCTAAATATTCAAAAGTTTCATCAAGACCTGAAATTTTTGTGTCCTCTTCCTCTTCTTCTTCATTTGGAATTGATAAACTAAATCCAGCACTTAAATTCAATAAACCACACATTGACCATTCAAGAAAAAGCTCATTTTCATTCAAAAATTCTTGACCTTTTTCGGTTAAAGCTAAATCCCTATAAAGATAAGCAAGTCCAATAAAAAGATTTTGTGCCAATTGATTAAAAAAAACTGTTGTACTATCGCCATCAGCTGGATAAAGTAAATTTACAAAGTCTAGTAAATCATTATCCCTTGTTGTTTCATTCATTAAATCAATATATGTCAAAGGATTATATCTATGAGTTCTAAAGTCAAAAGGATTAAACAAATAAACTTCTTGACCTAAAATATCCCTACGATATTTGCTTGAAAAATCGAAACATTCTTGTTTAATGTCAAGAACAACACAACTTTCTTCCCATTCCATTAAATTTGGAATAACAATACCAACCCCTTTACCACTTCTTGTAGGAGCTCCTAAAGCTAAGAACTCACTACTTTTCCATTTTAATAGTTTTCCATTATCTAATTTGCCAACAACTAAACCTTTATCTTGCAATAATCCCATCTTTTCAATTTCTTGTTTATTTGAGAATCTTGCTTCACCGTGTAAACTTTTTTTATTTTTTCCAAAATACATTAAAAGACCAATTGCTATACTCCAAAAAGAGAAACAATAAAAAATTGATTCCCAAACTCTAGGATAATTTCTTGTTATAGACTTGTAAGTAAATGTTAAATCATAATTATTGGCTATTTGGCTAAAAAGATTTAAACTAAAATAACCGTTTAAAAAAAAGATTAAAAGACCACTTGAAAGGTAAGTGAAAAATAAAACAGAAAACAAAAAAAACAAAATACTTTTTTTATTGAGATTTTTCATCTTTAGCACCTTTATAATATATGTCACTAATATTTCTTTCCCCATTATGTGCTTGTATATGAACAACAACATCAATAACATCATCAAGATTTTTCTTAATAATCTCAAACGGTAATTTTTGCCCTTGGGGATTTTGTAAAATCATTAAAGCAAGTCGTGTAAAAGTTTCTCTTACACTTCCTGAATGTAACGATGTAATACTTCCACCGTGACCACTATTTAAAACATTTAAATAGTCGTATGTTTCACCACCTCTAAGCTCTGCTAGAAGTATTCTATCAGGCTTCATTCTTAAACAACTTTTTAATAAAATAGCACTTGTAACAGGGTCGCCCTCTTTAGCTTCACTTGGATAAAATAATTGAACAAAGTTTTTGTGACTATGGAAAGCGATTTCCTCGGTATCTTCAATCGTAATTAATCTTTCATCAACAGGAATAAAATCAATTAATGATTTCATAAATGTTGTTTTACCACTTCCAGTTGCACCAGCAATTACAATATTTTTTCCCATCTTTACAGCTTCAATAAGAAAATCTTTAAACTCACCTTTATCAAAAAGAGCTCTAAGATTAACTTCTTCATTTGTTAAATGTTTATCTTTATTTTGAATGATTTTTTTAAATATACCTTGTTTATCATAATCCTCTAAAGTGTATCTTGTTTTAGATGGTTTTCTGATAGTGATAGACAATCTACCTTTTTTAGTCACAGGAGGGATAACGATTTGAACTCTCTCCCCATCATTTAAACTTGCACTTAGAATTGGTTTTGAGCCTTTTAAAGTATCTTCTTTGTGACTTGCAACAGGTACGGCAAAAGCCATCATTTCATCATAAGATATATCTCTTTTATGTTCAGTCCAAATTGATTTAAAATCTTGTGTCCATATTGAGCCATCACCATTAAAGCAAATTTCATTTATATTAACATCATTTAGATATTCACCAAATATTTTTTTAGTTTGAATCCCTAAAGAACGAGATTGATTTTCACCATTTTTCATTTGTGATTCTTTTTAGTTAATTTATAAACTTGTGAAAAATCAACATCACGATTTACATAAACACCAACTAAATCACCGTGTTGTTTGTAAACAGTTGGTTTGATATTTATGAATTTTTCAAGAGCAATTGAAGCAATATTTGAAGCATTATCTCTAGAGTTTTCAGTATAATCAATTTGAGTTCCTGAATTGTTATTTTTATTTGATTTTGTAAGTTCAGAAGCTAAAACATTGAATATATCATCAACTGCTGATAACATAATTGAACTTCCAAATCTCATTAACCATTTATGGTCAATTTCACCCTCTAAACCAGCACCACCTAATTCATCACTAGCACCACTATTAAGAGGAATTCTAAGATGTTGGGGTGTTCTTACTTCTTGCCAAACAACAAAATATCTTGATGTTCCATCGTTTGCTTGGTCACCTTTATAAGTTCCAAAAAGCTTTGAGCCTTTTTCAATTAATAAAACATTTCCATTTGATGAATAAACATTTTGGCTAATTGTACAAGATGTACTTCCAGCAATTGCCGAAACAAATCTTGTATCAAGAGAACAACCAATATAACTACCTTTTGGTAAAAGCAAATCAGGATTAAATTCATTTAATTTAGCAACCATTGGGCTGTAAGTTTCACCACTAAAATCTGCTCCACTACTTCCTTGTTGTTTATTGAAATTTTGTTCCATTTGTAGAAAATGTGCTTTTTGTTTTTCTAAATCATCTATTTGTGAATCATAAACTGTACTTTTACTATTTCCACCTGTTTTCCCACCACCATTTTGATTATTAACCATCGTTCCTGATGTTCCCTTAATAATTTGTGGTTTTGGAGGAGTAGTTTTTGAAACTGCTGAAAAAATATCCTCTTCTTTTGCCTGAAAAGGATTTTGCTGTTCTTGATTTATTGCAAAAGGGTTTTGTTGTGGCTCTTCTTTTGGTAAATCAGATTTTTTAAAACTTTTAACACTTGTTGCTTCAACTTCTTTAACCTCTTTAGCCTCTTTACTACTTAAAATATTTTGTAATAAAGTAATAATAATAAAAAGGACAATAATTGTTCCCATTATCATACCGACATAAAATTGAATTTTTTTAACAGTTGAATTTTTATTCCCAACTAAATCAGTATTTGAAGAATTATTCACAAAATTTGGATTTTGAAAATTATGATTATTTTGATTCTCTTGTTGTTCTTGATTTTCTTCATTATGATTATTTCGCATTTATAACCTCTCTTTTGATTAATGGTGAATTTGTTGTTTTTGGCTCTTCAAGAGGATTAACTCCAAAGCTTTTATTTAAAATTCCAACAATTCTTTTTCCACTTCTTAAAACAATCTGTTTAGCTGTTTTTTGAATAACTAAAACATCATAATTTCCCTCTTTTTTAATATGATTATTTAAAATACTCTCTTTTTCATTTTCATATAAAAATACAGATGGAATATCTTTTGTACTATCAAATCCTAAATATGTAAATTGTCCATCATCGTATGCGAACGAGGGCGAAATATTTTCACTTTCAGGATTAATATTCATATAATAATCCCAATTTCTAGGAATAGCCGTTCGGTTTAATTCAGTTTGTACCTCTTGTTTTTCAACTTCTTTTTTCATTAAAGCTAGTTGCATATCTTCTTTTGCTTTTTCATCAGCTGGATAACTAAATGTAAATTTGAAAAAACTATTTTGTTCAATATTCAAATCAAGATTGAATATATATTCTCTCTTGTTTGTTAAAACTATTAAATTTGTTTTCCACTCATCAGGAGTTGGCTCAATTATAGATTTTTTATTAACAGTTTCACCAAATTCATCAACAGCAAAAGTTGATTCATAAGATTTTGGTTTAATAAAAATATAATTTCTTCTATCTTGAAAATCCC
>CAYQFC010000019.1:0-12072 GCA_964416585.1 uncultured Aliarcobacter sp. | reverse complement strand
AAAAATCTATATCATCAATATTAAATTGTTGATGAACACTACAAAAACCGTTGTAGCAAATAATATCAGCCTCTTTTAAATCTGTTCCATCTCCAATAACTGCTGATTTTAATCCTAAGCTTTTTGCAAAATTTTGTCCTAAACATCTATCAGGTACAAAAAATATTTTTTTACCAGATTTCAGACCTTTTTCAATTATTTTGTAAGCATTTGAAGATGTACAAACCATTCCACCCATCTCTCCAACTCTAGCTTTTACACTTGCACTTGAATTGATATAAGTAATTGGTAAAATATCGTCATTTGATATTCCAGCTTCATTCATCTTTTTTAAATTTTCTAAAAAATATCCCTCATCTATCATTCTAGCCATTGCACAACAAGCAATTCTTGGCATTAAAACTCTTTTTTGTGGACTCATTATTTTTGCACTCTCCCCCATAAATCCAACTCCACAAAATACAACAAACTCTTTTGGGCTTTCCATAACTTTCTTTGCTAATTCAAGGCTATCTCCTGTAATATCAGCTAATTCAAAAACTTCATCTCTTTGATAAAAGTGTGCTACAACAACTACATCTAGCTCTTTTTTCAGTTTTAAAATCTCTTCTTTATAATTCAAAACAAAACCTTTTTAAATTTTTATTAAGTGGGAATATAGCAAATTTTTGGTTATAATCCCATTTAATTTTATAAAATAACAAAGGTTGTTAATGGATTTTTTTACAAATCAAAATATAATTTTTTACATATTAGCTTATTTAATAGGCTCTATTCCATTTGGTTTAATACTAGCAAAAACTTTTGCTGGAGTTGATATAAAAAATGATGGAAGTAGAAGTATTGGAGCTACAAATGTTTTAAGAGTAGTAAAAAAAACAAATCCTAGCTTAGCAAAAAAACTAGGAGTTGCTACAGTTATTTTAGATGCCTTAAAAGGGACAATTTTACTTTTAATTGGTATGTTTATTTTTAATTTAAGTGAGCAGACACTTTGGGCAATGGCAGTTTTGAGTGTTTTAGGTCACTGCTACTCTATTTATTTGGGGCTTGAAGGCGGAAAAGGAGTTGCAACTGGACTTGGAGTTTATATAGTATTAATTCCAATTCCTACATTAATAGGAGCTGTGGTTTGGATAGTTTGTGCAAAGGTTCTAAAAATATCATCACTTTCTAGTCTTTTGGGACTTATTGCTGTTGTGATTAGCTCAGTAATTATTAATGATGGTCTAAATATTGGTTCAAATGCACCAATGTATCTAATTGCTTTTATTATTATCTATAAGCATATTCCAAACATTGTAAGATTATTAAAAGGTGAAGAGAAAAAAGTAGTATGAAAATTTATATAGAAGATTTAAGTTTTAAGTGTATTATTGGAATTCTTGATTTTGAAAGAGTAAAAAAACAAAAAGTTATTGTAAATCTTAGTTTTGATTATGAGTTTAAAGATAATTTATTTATAAATTATGCAGAAGTTTCAGATTTAATAAAAACTACAATGAAAAAGAGGAAATTTTTACTTCTTGAAGATGCAATAATAAGCCTAAAAGAGATTATAGATATAAAATATAGCATTAGTAATTTAAAGTTAAAAATTACAAAACCTGATATTTTAAAAGATTGCAAAGTAAGCCTTAGTTTATAAATTATTATAGGAAAAAATATGAAAGAGATAGAAAAAATTGATAAAGAGTATGTGCTTCATACATATGCACGAAATTATGTAAATTTTAAAAGTGGAGTAAATGCTACACTTTATGATGATGAAAACAAAGATTATATAGATTTTACTTCAGGAATTGGAGTTACTAGTGTTGGACATGGAAACCAAGATGTGGCAAAAAAGATTTTTGAACAAGCTTCAAAGCTTACACACACTTCAAATTTATATGCAATAGAACCACAAGCACTTTTAGGAAAAAAAATAAAAGATTTAAGTGGTTTTGATATTAGAACTTTTTTTGCAAATAGTGGAGCTGAAGCAAATGAAGGAGCTATTAAAATAGCTAGAACTTATGGTGAAAAAAATTTTGATAAAAAAAGATACAAAATTATAACTCTTGAAAATTCATTTCATGGAAGAACAATTACAACAGTAAAAGCAACAGGACAAAGCTCTTTTCATCAAAGTAAATTTGCTCCATATCCTGAAGGTTTTTCATTTAATGCAATAGATGATGTATATAATGCAATAGATGATGAAACAGTTGCAGTTATGATTGAGCTTGTTCAAGGTGAAGGTGGGGTTTATCCTTTTCCAAAAGATAAAATAGAAGAGTTAGCAAAATTTTTAAAAGAGAATAAAATTTTATTAATAATTGATGAGGTTCAAACAGGAGTTTTTAGAACAGGAGAATTTTTGGCTACAAACTTATATGATATAGAGCCAGATATAATAACTTTAGCAAAAGGGCTTGGTGGTGGAGTTCCAATAGGTGCAGTATTAACTACTCACAAAGATATTTGGGAAGCTGGAGACCATGGAAGTACTTTTGGTGGAAATTTCTTAGTTACATCTGCAGCTTTAGAGGTTTTGGATATTTTAGAAAAACATAAAGATAGTGGAACTTTAGATGAAACTATTATATATTTTAAAAATAAATTAAATGAAATTTTTGAAGAGAATAGCGATATTTTCTTGTCTCATGTTGGCTTAGGGCTTATGAGAGGATTAAAGGTAAAAGATGCAGATACCTTAGCAAGTTTAATTAAAATAGCATTTGAAGAAGGTTTAATGGTTCTTAAATCAGGAAATAATACTTTAAGATTTTTACCAGCTCTTACAATTTCAAAAACTGAGATAGATGAAGGTTTTAAAAGATTTCAAAAAGCAATAGATAAGATAAAAATTTAAGAGAAACCTTCTCTTAAATTTTTTGAATTTAAAATTAACTTGTCAATAGACAAGCCAATTTTACAAAACTAAAGTAACAAAACAGTAACAAAACAGCAATATTGAAGACTACTCTCCAACATTTATTGTTGTACCACTTTTTATAAGTTCATCTTGTCTTACTCTTAAATAATCCAAATAACTATTTGGGTAATCTATATAGTTTTTCCCACTAACATATCTTAAAACTTCTTTGAAGTGAAAAGGGAAGAGTAGGGCATCAATTGTTGTTATTAATTTACTATTATCATAAAGAAGAACTCCTGGTCTATAATCAAGTTTCAATGAAGCAAGAAGTTCGTTTGGAGTTGTTTTTTTACCATCTGGAGTTATAATCTCTTTTTTACTAGTTGCATCAAATCTAACAACTGTAAATTTATTAAACTCATCAATTACATCTTTATTTGTTAAGATTTTATTGTGAAAATGCTCACATTGTGTACAGCTTCCGTCTTCAAATATTATTGCAACAGGAGTTTTAATTTTTGATAAATCATCTATCTCTTTAAACATTTTATTTGCTTGAAGTTTATAAAGCTCTTTTTTCTCTAATTTATTTAAATATGTGGCTAAATCTGTATTTTCATACTTTTTTGTCTGCACAAAATCCAAAATATATTGAAACTCTGTTGTGTTTCTATAACCATTTACTCTTGCAACAATCTCTTTATTTGGAGAGAAAAAAAGCACAGTAGGACTATATTGAATTTTTAATTTCTCTGTTAATCCTTTTTCTGTAACAACTTCACCATCAACCCAAGTAATCTCTTTGCTTCCTTTTACATTTAGCTCTATTACATCAAAATTTGCTTTGATGAATTGACTTGTTTTATTGTTATCTTCAAAGTTTTCTTTTAACATTTTTGAGCAATATGGACAACCTTCAAAATCCAAAAATATCATAAAATGCCTATTTTTTTCACTAGCCTCATCTATATCTTCAGCTATATCCAAGAAACTATCTTTAAACCACGAAGGCACAGTGTGGTTTGAAGCACCAATAACTTTTCCCTCTTTTGCACTTAAATTTAAAGTACAAAGAGTAACAATAAAAAGTAATATCAACTTTTTAAATACAAAATTCATAATTTTTCCTTATTTGAGATATTTAAATTCTATATTATTTATAGTTAATCAAAGTAAAATTTGAACAAAAAAGGAGTTAATTTTTTAATTCTATTCCTTTTAGCAACATAAATTGGCTGTATAATTTAGTGTTTAAATGGTATTATTATTTTTATATAGATAGAGTTTATATACAATTATAATTAAAACTTATGAATACTTATGTAAAACATAAGCTTTGTTTATATAAAATTTTAATAAATTAAAAAAAGGTTTCAAAATGAGTGAACAAAACGAATACTTAAAAAAGACTCCATACCGTAAAAGAAGGTATTTAGCCTATATAATTGCAACAATATTCTCTTTGTCTTTACCATTTATTCAAATAAATGGAAATCAAATCTTCCTACTATCTTTTGATAAAAAACAACTTCATCTTTTAGGAACAGCTTTTGATATGCAAGAGTTGTATTTAATGCCATTTTTATTAATGCTTCTATTTTTAGGTATTTTTGCAGTTACTGCTATTGGTGGGAGAGCTTGGTGTGGTTGGTCTTGCCCACAAACAATATTTAGAGTTATTTATAGAGATTTAATTGAATCAACTCTTTTAGGTCTTAGAAGAATAAAAAACAAACAAAAAGATCCTGATTTAAGTAAAAATGAAAATAGAGTAAAAAAAGCAATTGGTGTTGTGCTTTGGTCAATTCTATCTTTAATTGCAGCTTCAAACTTTATGTGGTTTTTTGTGCCACCAGCTGATTTCTTTGAGTACTTAAAAGACCCAACAGAACACTTAATGCTTGTAGGTATTGTTTTAAGTATCACAGCATTTTTAATATATGATGTAATTATCCTAAAAGAGGATTTTTGTATATATATTTGCCCGTATTCAAGGGTTCAATCAGTACTATATGATAATGATACTATGCATGCAATATACTCTACAAAAAGAGGTGGAGCTATATATAATGAGCAAAAAGAGAAGACAATTTTTAAAATAAAAGATTTTGTAGATCCTGCAAGTGAGTGTACTGCTTGTGAAGCTTGTGTTACGGTTTGTCCTACTCATATTGATATTAGAAAAGGTCTTCAGCTTGAGTGTATTAACTGTCTTGAATGTGTTGATGCTTGTACAACTGTTATGGGAAAACTTGGAAAACCATCTTTAGTTCAATGGTCAAGTACAAATACAATAGTTGAGGATAAGCCAACAAAAATATTAAGAAAAACTACAATTATGTATTTTGTAGCTCTATTTATTACTTTTGCTCTTTTATTTGCTATGAGTGGAGAAAAAGAGTATATGTTATTGAATGTAAATAAAGATACAGAGCTTTATAAGGTAAAAGATGGAAATGTTGTAACAAATAATTTTCTATTACTTTTCCAAAATACTGAATCAAAAACTCTAACTTATGAGCTAGAAGTTGTTGATAATCCAGATATAAAAATCACAAGATTTGAACCATTTACCCTAAGTCCTGGAAAAATGGCAAAAAAAATTGTAATTCTTGAAACAGATAAACTTCTTGTAAATGATAGCTCTAAAGATACTCCAATAACAGTAACTCTAAAAGCCTTTGCAAAAGAGGATCCTGAAAAAGTAAAAGTACTTAGAAAAGCAACTTTTTTCTTCCCAAGAGCAGATAAACTTAAATAATAAAAGTAAGGGAATTTCCCTTGCTTTTTAACTAGCCTTTTATAAACTTTTAGATAAAATCACAGCTTATATATTTTAGAAATTTAACTATTTTTTTATGGAGTATTTTTTATGACAAAATTCATTTTTGTAACGGGTGGAGTGCTTAGTTCTTTAGGGAAAGGAATAACTTCAGCTTCGATTGCAACGATATTAAAGCATTCTGGATTTAAGGTTAGTATGTTAAAAATAGACCCTTATTTAAATGTAGATCCAGGAACTATGAGTCCATTAGAACATGGAGAGGTTTTTGTAACTGCTGATGGTGCTGAAACTGACCTCGATTTAGGAAATTATGAGAGATTTATAGATAAAACTCTATCGAAAATTAATAGCTTTACAACTGGACAAGTTTATCAAAGTGTTATTAAAAGAGAGAGAGAAGGCGGATATTTAGGTAAAACTATTCAGGTTATTCCACATGTTGTTGATGAGATTAAAGATAGAATATTTAAAGCAGCCGAAGGAAATGAATTTTTAATTATTGAAATTGGTGGAACAGTTGGAGATATCGAGAGTTTACCGTTTTTAGAATCTATTAGATCAATAAGACATGAGCTTCCAAAATCAAATACTATGAATATTCATGTAAGTTTAGTGCCATTTATAAAAGCAGCAGGTGAACTTAAAACTAAACCAACTCAACACTCAGTGCAAGAGCTAAGAAGAATTGGAATAACTCCTCATATGCTTGTGTGCAGAACAGAGCAGGAACTTCCAAAAGCTCTAAAAGATAAACTTGCACTTTCTTGTGATATTGATAGAAATGCAGTTATTGAAGCAGGTGATGCAAAATCTATCTATCAAGTTCCACTTCACTTTATAAAAGAGGGAATTTTAACTCCACTTCAAGAGCATTTTAATATAAAAATTAAGCCAAATATGGAGAAATGGGATACTTTAGTTAAAAATATTTTAGTTCCACAAGATGAAGTTACAATTGCATTTGTTGGAAAATATTTAGAGCTTAAAGAGTCTTACAAATCATTAACAGAAGCATTAGTTCATGCAGGGGCTCATTTGAGTATAAAAATAAATATTCATTGGTGCAATAGCGAAAGAATAGAAGATTTAGGAGCTTATGAAGTTATTGGAAATGTGGATGCTATTTTAGTTGCAGGTGGATTTGGAGCTAGGGGAGTTGAAGGAAAATTAAAAGCTATTCAATATGCAAGAGAAAACAATATTACCTTTTTAGGAATTTGCCTTGGAATGCAACTTTCAATAATTGAGTTTGCTAGAAATGTTTTAGGTCTTGAAGATGCAAACTCTATTGAGTTTGATGAAAATACATCAAATCCATTAATATATTTAATTGATGAGTTTATAGATCAAAGTGGAAATAAGCAGTTAAGAACAAGTAAATCACCTCTTGGTGGGACTATGAGACTGGGAGAATACCCATTTAATCCACTAAAAGGAAGTAAGCTACAAAAAGCTTATGGAAATGATGATGAATATCTTGAAAGACATAGACACAGATATGAAGCAAATCCAAAATATAAAGATATTTTAGAAAAAGCAGGGATGATTGTAAGTGGTGAATCAAATGGACTTATAGAGGTTGTTGAGCTAAAAGATCACCCTTGGTTTGTAGGGGTTCAGTTTCATCCAGAATTTACATCACATCTTGAAACTCCAAATCCAATAATTTTAGAGTTTGTAAAACAGGCGAATAAAACTAAATAATGTCAAAAATCACAAAGCAGATACTTTTTGACATTTTAAGTGCAAGGCATTTGAATAATCCTTATTCAAAACTTGCAACACTTCCTAGCCCTTCTAATTTTAAAAATATAGATATTGCAACAAAAAGAGTTAAAAAAGCCATAGAAAATGGTGAAAAAATCACTATTGTTGGGGATTATGATGTTGATGGTGTTGTCTCAACAACAATTATGATAGAGTTTTTTAAAAGTTTGAATGTTGATGTTGAGTATATTATTCCAAATCGTTTTATTCACGGCTACGGATTGTCTGTAAAAATAGCAGAACAAATTAATAGTGGGCTTGTAATTACTGTTGATAATGGAATTAGTGCTTATGAAGCTTCACTTATTTTAAAAGATAAAAATATAGATTTAATAATTACTGATCACCATACAGTTGGAGATAAAGTGCCTTATGCACTTGCAATTATTAATCCAAAACAAAGTGATTGTAATTTTGAGTTTAAAGATATTTGTGGGGCTCAGGTTGCTTGGTATTTTTGTGCTGCAATAAAAAAAGAGATAGATGCAAAAGTTGATTTAAGTTCATATTTGGACCTTCTTTGTTTAGCTATTATTGCTGATATTATGCCCATGACAGGGCTTAATCACACTATGGTAAAACAAGGTTTAAAAAAGATAAAAAGTTCAAAAAGAGAAGCTTTTAAACTTTTAAATCAAAATATCCAAAAAGAGGTTTTAGCTTCAGATGATGTTGGTTTTACAATTGCCCCAAAACTAAATAGTGCTGGAAGAATGGATGATGCTAGTATCGCTTTGGAGTTTTTAATAGCAAAAAATCAAAATAGTGCTTTTGAAAGTCTTGCTTTGCTTGATGAGTTAAATAATTATAGAAAAGCTCTTCAAGAAGATATCTCAAAAAAGGCTGAAATTCAAATATCATTTGAAGATAATGCTATTGTTGTTTGGGGAGATGATTGGCATGAGGGGGTTATTGGAATTGTTGCTTCAAAGTTATCAAACAAATTTAAAAAACCAGCCTTTATATTCTCGATTAAAGATGGTATTGCAAAAGGTAGTGCAAGGGCAAATTCTGAAATAAGTCTTTACGATTTAATAACAAAAGCATCTTCTTTATTAATTGGATTTGGTGGTCATAAAAATGCAGCTGGGCTATCTTTGAAAGCTTCAAATTTAGATGGGTTTAAAAAAATTATAAATTCTGAATTAAACTCAATGCTTGATAATTTACACAACGAATACATAACTTTGGGTGAACTTGATGTTTCTAGTGTAGATTTAGAATTTATCTCAATAATTGAAGAGTTTGAGCCATATGGTTTAGAAAATGAAAGACCAATTTTTACTGTTTCAAATGCAAAGCTTGTAAAATATGAGTTAATTGGAAAAGATAAAAACCACTTAAAGCTAACACTTAATAGCGATGGTTTTATCTTTGAAGCTCTAAAATTTTATGATAGTAATACAAAATTTAATGATAGTTTGGATTTAATTATATCTATTTCAAAAAATGAGTTTAGAGGAGTTGTATCTCCTTCATTTTTAATTCAAGAGATACTATAAGACTAAGTGAGGTCTTACAACTGGTATAGTTTTTCTATCCAAGTTGCCTTCAAGACCCAAAATCTCATCATCTATATCGGTTCTTCCATATGAAGAGCTTAAGATATTTCCTGTTTTAACATCTATTAATCTAATAAATACATTTAAAGTTTTACTTGTAATTGAGTACGTTCCAACTGCTGCATATCTTGATTGAACTTTATTTGATAAGAGTTTATCCTCTTCTCTTGTAAGAAGATTAAATCCTGTTTTTCCAATTTCAAACTCTTTTCCTAACTCTATCTCTTTTACAATAATATCTAGCGAAGATAGTTTATCTTTTAGCATACTTGATAGCAAAAAACCTAGCTGAGATTTATTTTTTAATTTATCAAGGTTCACAAAATCAGAAACCAAAATAACCTCTCCTAAACCAGCATGTCTTTTTATCTTTTGGCTTGATTCATTAACCATAGATGAGATAAGAGCATGAAAATTATTTGAGCCATTTAGTGGATATTTGTAGGCACAAGAGTTTAAACTAAGAGCCAAAAGCAGTAAAACAGATATTTGCTTTACTACTTTTATGAAAGGTTTTTGCATTATTTTTCTTTAACTATTTTTATTGTTCTAGCAGGTGCGCAATCTTTAAATAAAGTACAATCATTTGCAAGATTATGTAAATATGTTGATCTTGCACTTGTGATTATTTTTCCACTTATATTATCAATAATTCTTGCATTTAATATAACTTTTCCAGCTTGTCTTGAATATGTACCAACAACTACATAAGTATTTGGTGCTGTATCTTTTATTTCGTGAGGTTTTCTAGAGATAAAATACTCTCCCTTATCATTTATAGAAACGGCCATTTGTCCTCTATACTCAATAACATTAAAACCTCTGTTTGATAGATCATTTATTAAGCTTTCACCTAAAACTCTTCCAAATTCTGAAGTCTCTTTTAGTTGATCTAGTCTAACAAAAGATGTAATAAGCACAGGTTTATCTGTATTTATCTTTTTATTTTGCATTAATTGAGTTGAAAGTGATGCAATTGTAGCCTCAAGAGTTGTTTGACTAATTACATGCTTTTGCATGTCATCGGCTATATCCAAGTGATCTCTTGCATCTCTTATTTTATTGTACTCTTTATTTAGATTGCTATTGTTTGTAGAGTCGTAAGTGTTTGCACTTCTATATTTATATGAACAAGCAGATAAAAATAGAGCAATTAAAGTTGATAAAATTGCTATTTTAGAAAAATTTCTAAACATAAAAAACCCCTTTTGTAAATTGTTAAGATTTTATAAAAAACTTACTTATATATGCTTGAAGTAGTTTTAAAGAAAATTGTATATAATAGAAAATAAAATTCAAGGAGTTTGAAATGTCAAAGATTTTGGTTCCAATCGCAAATGGTTTTGAAGAGATAGAGGCTATTTCAATTATTGATATTTGTCGTCGTGCAGGAATAGAAGTTGTAACGGCAGGAGTTGAAGATAAGATTTTAAAAGGTGCTCATAATATTAAAATAGAGATGGATAAGAAAATAGGTGAAGTAAATTCAAATGATTTTGATATGATAGTTTTACCAGGAGGCTTACCAAATGCTTTTACTTTGGCTGAAGATAAAGATGTTCAAAGACTTTTAAAAGAGTTCAAAGCAAAAAATAAAAAAATAGCCGCTATTTGTGCTGCTCCATATGCACTTTTTACAGCTGATGTTTTGAGTGAAAATTATACTTGTTATCCTAGTTTTGAAAATAAAATCAAGATTGAAGGATATGAAAAAGATAAAAATATAGTAGAAGATGAAAATGTTTTAACATCAAAAGGTCCAGCAACTGCAATGGAGTTTGCTTTGGAAATTGTAAAGATTTTAAAAGGTGATCATATTTATGCTGAGATAAAATATGGACTCTTGGCATAAAAAATAAATTTAAAAGGATAAAGCCATTAGTAAAAAAGTTTTCGTAGCAGGAGCTAGTGGAGTTATTGGAGTGCCACTTTGTAAAATGTTGCTAGATGCTGGATATGAAGTTTTTGGGACAACAAGAAGCAAAGAAAAAGCAAAAACTTTGGAAGCTTTGGGAGTAAACCCTGTGGTTTTAGATGTTTATGATTATGTGACTCTTGAAAAAACTCTTTTAGAGATAAAACCAGAGCTTGTTTATCATCAACTTACAAATTTGCCAGATGGCTTAGAAGAAGAGAAGATGAAAGATGCACTTGAGAGTAATGCAAAACTAAGAGATGAAGGAACTAGAAATTTAGTAAATGCTTCAACAAAAGCTGAAGTTAAAAAAATGATAGCTCAAAGCATAGCTTTTGTATATGAACCAGCTCCTCTTCCTTTTACAGAAGAGTCAAAGCTTTTAAACTTTGAAGATGAGATTTACGGAAGCACTTCAAAGGCTGTGTATAGTTTGGAGCAACAAGTTTTAAATGCTTCTTTTGTTGGAATTGTGCTTAGAAATGCTCTTTTATATGGAAAAGATACAGGATTTAACTCTCCAATAGAAGCCCTGCCGTGTGTAAATGTAGATGCTGCTATTAAAGCTGCTTTTTTGGCAAAAGATTATAGTAAAAACGGAGTTTTCAATATCGGAGATGATGATAATAGACTATCTTCACAAAAAGCAAAAGATGAGTTGGGATTTGATCCAAACTTTAGAATTGAGGCATAAATGCAAGAGAAAATAGAAGAGGTTTTAAAGTACGAAGGTGTTTTTAGTATAGTTGCAAATGGGGAAGATTTTCCTCATATTGCAAATAGTTGGAACTCTTTTGTATCGTATGAAAACAACAAACTTTTTGTCCCTGTTGGAATTATGAAAAAGATGGAAGAGATTTTAAAAAAAGATAATAGAGTTATTGTAGTTTTGTGAACAAGAGAGATAGAGGGACTTTATGGTATGGGAATGGGAATAAAAATCCTAGGAAGTGCTAAAATAGTTGATAGTGGCGATGAGTTTAAAAAGATAAAAGATAAGTTTGAGTGGTCAAGAGCGGTTATGATAATAGATATAAATGAGGCTTTTCAAACGGCTTAAAAATATAAGTTTGGAATATAGGTTTATTAAAATATTTGCAAACTCTTTTTAATACTTCTTCTCATCTTTAACTGCTTTAAACCAATTATTAGATAAAATCTATACTAAAAAATATAAAAA
>CAYQFC010000018.1:0-12116 GCA_964416585.1 uncultured Aliarcobacter sp. | reverse complement strand
AAAGGAAAATTTTTTGGATTCCGATATACAATCCGTTCTTATGCTTCTATTAGCTCTTCTGCTAGTTCTTCTAAATGGTTTTTTTGTTCTCTCTGAGTTTGCTATTGTTAAGGTTAGAAAAAGTAAATTAGAGGAGTTTGTTAAACAAAAAAAAGGTGGTGCATCTTTGGCTTTAAAGATGTCTAACTCTCTTGATACATATTTAAGTGCTACACAACTGGGAATTACTTTCTCATCTTTAGCTCTAGGATGGATAGGAGAACCAGCACTTGCTAGATTAATTGAATCAAACTTTTCTCATTTTTTTGAAAATAATACAGTTTTGCTTCATACAATTAGCTTTATTTTTGCTTTTGCCATGGTTACACTTCTTCATGTTGTGTTTGGAGAGATAGTTCCAAAATCAGTTGCAATTGCAAAGGCTGAAGTTATGGTTTTATATATTGCTAGACCTTTATATCTGTTTTGGTTGGTATTTTATCCACTTATTAGACTATTTGATATTTTAGCTGCTTTTTTTGTAAGAAGACTTGGGATTAAACCAGCAAGTGACCATGAATTAGCTCACTCAGAAGAGGAGTTGAGAATTATAGTAAATGAGAGTTTCAAAGGTGGGTATATTGACTCTATTGAGAGTGAAATTATAAAAAATGCTGTTGATTTTTCTGAAACTGTTGCCAAAGAGATAATGACACCAAGAAAAGATATGATTTGTATAAACTCTGAAAAAAGTTTTGATGAAAATATAAAAAGAGTTCTAAACACAAGACATACAAGATATCCATATTGCCATGGTGGAAAAGATAATATTACAGGAATGATTCATACTAGAGATTTGCTAAATAGTGCTTTAGAAAAAAATATGGGTGATTTTTCAAAACTTGTTAGACCTATTATTATGGTTCCTGAAAATACTTCAATTTCATCAATTCTTACAAGAATGAATAAAAGCAGAATTCACCTTGCTTTGGTTGTTGATGAGTATGGTGGAACTTCTGGATTGATTACTATGGATGATATTTTGGAAGAGATTATTGGTGAAACAACAGATGAACATGATCCTAAACAAGAGACTATAAAAAAACTAGACGATAACACTTATGAGCTTGATGGAATGCTTAGTATTGAAAAAGTTGAAGAGATTTTAGATTTACATTTTGAAGAGTCTTTAACTGCTGCTTTAACTATTGGCGGAAGAGTTGCTGATTTGGTTGGAGTTATACCAGTGGTTGGAGATATTATTGAAGATGAAAATTGTACATATGAGATCTTAGAACTTGAAAATAATAGAATTAAGAAAATTCTATGTAGAAAACTTGAGAATGTAGGAAAAGAGATAAAAGAGTCGTAAAATACGGCTCTTTTAATTTATACTATTGATTGCTTCAAAAACTTTTAGAGCTTGAAAATGCTCTTTCACATCATGACATCTTATAATACTTGCACCTTGCTTTAAAGCTTCCAAATGAATTGCTAATGTACCACTTAGTCTATCTTCTGCTTTTGAAGAGATAATTTTATCAATCATGGATTTTCTACTAGCTCCTATTAAAATAGGGTAGCCAAAGTGAGAAAAATGCTCTAGGTTTTTTATTAGTTTAAGATTATGTTCTAGATTTTTTCCAAATCCAATTCCTACATCTAAAATAATATTTTCAATTCCAAAGCTATTGGCTTTTTCTATTTGATTTTTAAAAAACTCATCAATTTCCAATACTACATCGCTATAATTTGGATTATCTTGCATTGTGGTTTGATTATTTTGCATATGCATAATTACAGCTTTTGCCTTGTAATTTGCTACAAGCTTACAAACTTCATCATTTTTTAGCCCTGTAATATCATTTACTATTTTAAAACCATGATGTAAAGCAAAATCTATAACTTTTGGTGAAAATGAGTCGATAGAGAAATCAACTTTTTCAAAATATCTATTTTTATAAATAATTTTAATGATATCTTCTACTCTTGAAAGCTCTTCGGTTTCGCTTATAGGAAGGCTATTTGGTCTGCTAGAAGCTCCTCCAATATCGATAATATTTGCACCTTCAATTATCATATTTTCTATTTTTTCTATTGCATTTTGGCTATTAAATCTACTATTTGTATAGAAGCTATCAAGATTTGCATTTAAAACACCCATAATCTCTTTTTTAAAGTTTTGCTCTTTTGTGAACTCTTTTAGTATTTTTGCTAGATTTTTAAGCCCAAATGGCTGAGCTAACTCTTTTCTGCTTAATATCTCAAAATGTTTTGTTGTACCAATAAGTAAAGCATCTACATATTTCTCTTTGGCAACAATAACACCCTCAGGAACAGCCAAATCAGCTCCAATAGATAAAGCATCTTGCTTTAAAATATTTGCAGCTCCAACATGAAGATTTTTTATAAAAAGAGTGTGAGTTTTTGTCTTTTTTGACATAATTTTTACTCCACCTAAATCACAATTAAGGTTTTTTAGAAATTGTTCAGCATTACTTAAAGATAGTTTACAAACTTTCATATCAACTCTTTTTATTATTTTTTATTATATAGAGTTAAAAGAAGAAGAGTTAAAACATTTATTGGCTTTGAGTTTAAGCCAAGAAGTTTTATTGATTTTGAAAATATATCTAGTTCTTTCTCTTTTAGTTCTATTTTTTCATTTTTTACTTTGATTAAAATCTCTTCAACAACTATTTTTGCTTCATCTTTTGATATTTTTTGATTATCTTTTAAAAAACTATAAATATCTTTTAAATCTAATCTTCTAACATCAAGACTTGACTCTTTTTTCTCTTCAAAAGTTTTAAAATTTTTATATGGAAGTCTTGAGTATATTGTTGGAAGTAGGGTACTTTTTAGTTTTGTAACTATAATAAAAACAATATTTAAAGGTGGCTCTTCAAGAATTTTAAGAAGAGAATTTTGAGCTTCAATCCTAAAGCTATCTCCACATAAAAATAGATATTTCACCTCATTTGTTGCAATATAAGCCTCTTTTATTGCCATTTGTGCTTGAGCAATTTGAAACTCATCTTTCTCATCATTTTTTATAACTCTTGTTGAGTGTTTTGGATATAGTGGAATTTGTTTATTTAAACAATCCTCTACATCATCAACTAATAAAATATAAGATGTTAAAAATTGCTGATTCAAGATTAACTATCCACACTTATTTGTGCAAAAAGAGTAGCACTTAGACTTTTATTATAGAGTCTAAACATTTGAAGAAGCTTCATATCTAAAGCTTCATCACTTGATTTTAAGTTAAAAGCATCTTGTTTCTCTTCATCAAATAGCCATAAAAATGAGTTTTTTGACATTTTTGCAATATTTGCTCTATTGTCTTGACTTTTTCCTATATACCAAAAACTATATCCATTTGGAAATGAGATATTTAGCATATCTTTTATATTTGAGATATCATCCTCTGATTTTATTCCATCTAAATATTTATAAAAAGATCTAAAATCATAAAATGGCAAAAAGGGTCTATTTAGTTTTGAAGAGTTTATATTTGATAAAATATAGCTCAAAAACCACTCTCTTTGTTTATCTGTAATTACAATAATAGAGAAGTTTTTATCTAAAATATTTGATATATTTTTTGCAACTATTGGAGTCCATTCAAACTTTTTTTCTTCCAACCAAGGAGATATTAATCTATCTTCCCTGATTGTATCAACAGTCCAGTTTAAAAATTCTTGCAAATTATTTATCCAATTCGTATGCATCGTGTAAAGCACGTACTGCTAACTCTGCATATTTTTCATCAATAATCATAGAGATTTTAATCTCACTTGTAGAGATTATTCTAATATTAATATTTTCATTTGCTAAAGCTGTAAATGCTTTTGAAGCAACTCCTGTATGAGACTTCATACCAACACCAACTATTGAAACTTTACAAATAGCCTCATTGTAATCAATATTTTTTGAATCAGCTCTAAAAGGCTCCATTACTTTTTTACAAATTTCTAAATCTGTTGTTGGTACTGTAAAATCTAAATCTGTTGTTCCATCTAATCCTCTTGTTTGAACAATCATATCAACATTTATATTTGCATCTGCAAGAGCTGTAAAAATTGCACTAGCAACACCTGGTTTATCAACAACACCATACATTCCAACTCTTACTTGGTTTTTATCTAAAGCTATTCCACTTACTATTGGTTTTTCCATAATTTCCTCTTCATTTGTGATTAATGTTCCTTCAACTTCAGGAGTGAAGCTACTTCTTGATACTAAATTTACATTTAATTTTTTTGCCATCTCTACTGATCTATTTTGTAGAACTTTTGCACCTAAACTTGCAAGTTCCAACATCTCATCATAAGAGATTTTATCTAGTTTTTTTGCTTTTGGTTCAATTCGGGGGTCTGTTGTATATATTCCATCTACATCTGTATAAATCTCACAAACATCAGCATTTATAGCCCCAGCTATTGCAACAGCTGATAAATCACTTCCTCCACGACCAAGAGTTGTAATTCTTGAACCATCTAGAGTAACTCCTTGAAAACCAGCAACAATAATAATATTTCCATCTTTTAGTGCATTTTTCATTTTTGTTGTATCGATTTTTTCTATTCTTGCTTTTGTGTGAGAATTATCTGTTAAAATCCCAGCTTCTCTTCCACTCATAGATATAGCCTTATACCCTAAATCATTTAAAGCAATTGAAAGAAGAGCTGAAGTTACTCTTTCTCCTGAGCTTAAAAGCATATCCATCTCTTTTGGTTCTGGAGTTTTTGTGTAATATTCGGCATATTCAATTAATTTATTTGTTTCGCCACTCATAGCTGAAACAATAGCAATTACATCATGTCCTTCATCTTTTATTTTTTTTATAATTTGTGCAACATTTGCTATTCTATCTAAAGCTCCAACACTTGTTCCACCAAATTTAAGTACTTTTAGCATCTATTTTTTCCTTTTTAAATATAACCTTGGTCTTTGAAATACTTTAAAACTTGCTTGTAAACCGTTCTTTTGAAAAATGTAATATGTTCATAAATCTCTTTTGTACTTACAAATTTATATTCACTAAACTCTGGAATATCAGTGTTTATATCAATTTTTGCATTTGGTTTTAGTCTTACAAGATAGTATTTTTGTTTTTGCCCATCATAAGGGTACATTTTTTGAGCAATAACAGGAGGAAACTCGTAAGACACCCAAGTTGGATACTCTGCAATTATCTCAACATCTCTTGTGCCAATTTCCTCTTCAAGTTCCCTAAAAAGTGCCTCTTTTGTGCTTTCACCATCATCGATTCCCCCTTGAGGAAATTGCCAGGCATTTGCTATATCTGTTCTTGAGGCAATGAAAATCTCACATTTTGATGGATATTTAGATGATAATATAATGGCTGCAACATTTGGTCTAAAATTTTTCTCTTTTTTAATATTCTCTTTTTTATCAGTCATAAATATACTTTTCCTTATAATTAGGTGGATATTTTAATAAATATAGGATTAAAAATTGCTTTTATACATACATATACCTTTTTGCGATAGTAAATGTTTTTATTGTGCATTCAACTCATATACAACAAAATTTAAGTTAAAAGATGACTATATGAGAGCATTAAAGTTGCAACTAGAAGATAATTTAAAAAAACATATAATAGATAAAAATAGGAAAATTAAGACAGTATTTATTGGTGGTGGAACTCCTTCAACTATAAAAGCATCTTTGTATAAAGATATTTTTACTCTAATAAAACCATATTTGGAAGAAGATGCTGAAATAACAACTGAAGCAAATCCAAATTCAGCTACTTTTGCTTGGCAAAACGAGATGTTTTTATTGGGTGTAAATCGTATTAGTTTTGGAGTTCAAAGTTTTGATGAAAAGAAATTAAAATTTTTAGGTCGAGCTCATAGTGGTCAAAGTGCAGTTGAAGCCATAGAAAATGCCAAAAAAGTTGGATTTAAGAAAATCAATTGCGATATTATTTATGGTGTTATAAATGATAGTTTTGAAAGCTTGAAAAAAGATTTTGATATGGCAAATAGCTTGGGAATTAATCATATAAGTGCATATAGCTTGATTATTGAAGAGAGTACAAAGTTTTTTTTAGATGAAAAAGCTTTGCAAAAAAATAAAAAAAGCTTAAAAATCGATGATGAAGAGCTTAGTTATGAAATTTTTGATTATTTAAATGGTTTAGGTTTTAAGCAGTACGAAATAGCAAATTTTGCAAAAAATGAGATTTATGAATCAAAACACAACTATGGATATTGGCAATATAGTGAATATGTTGGAGTTGGTGCTGGAGCTGTTGCTTGTTTGAGTAATACTAGAGAATATAGCCAAAAAAGTATTGAAAAATATATAGAAAATCCCTTAGATATTACAAAAGAGCATTTAAGTAGTGAAGATATAAAATCAGAAAAGGTGCTTTTGGGATTTAGATGTAAATTTGGAGTAGATGTAGATATTTTAAATAATAGTGAAAAAAGTAGAGCAGATTATTTAGTAGAAGAGAAAAAGCTTCTTAAAACTAGCAATAAATATATAAATACAAACTATTTACTTGCTGATGAGTTAGCTTTATATATTTTAGATTAAGGATAAAATTTGACAATAAAAGAGTGTGTGCGAAAATATACAGATGATTTAAAACTTGTAACTCATATTCCTGCAAAAGAAGTTGAGATTTTAATTATGTCTTTGCTGGATAAAAATCCAATTTGGTTGCATCTTAATTATGATAAAGAGTTTGAAAAAGAGAATGAGCTGAAAGTTTTAGTAAAAAAAAGAGCTACCAACTATCCACTTGAGTATCTTACAAAAAAAGCATCTTTTTATGGTGAGAGCTTTATTGTAAATGAAGGGGTTTTAATTCCAAGACCAGAGACTGAGATTTTAGTAGAAAATGCTTTTGATATTTTAAAAGATGAAAAAGATGAAAAACTAGTTCTTGAAATTGGAACTGGAAGTGGAATAATTTCAGTTATGTTGGCACTTTTGCTTAAAAATATAGATAAAAATATAAAAATAATTGCTGTTGATATAAATCCAAAAGCGATAGAACTAGCAAAACAAAATGCAGAAAAATTTGGAGTTTTAGAAAAAATTGATTTTAGGCTTAGTAATTTGTTTGAAAAGATTATTGAAGATAATATTTTTATGACAATTTCAAATCCACCATATATAAAAAATAGCTATAAACTTCCAAAAAATGTAGAATTTGAGCCAAAAAATGCACTTTTTGGTGGTGATATTGGAGATGAATTATTAAAAGATATTATAAAAAATAGTTTTGAAAATAAAATACCTTATGTTTTGTGCGAGATGGGATATGACCAAAAACTTCCGCTTGAAGACTATTTTAAAGAGTTTAATGTAGAATTTTACTCTTTTTATAAAGATTATGAAGATTTTGATAGAGGTTTTACTCTTAAATTTAAATATTAAAAAGGATAAAAAATGTTTAGTGAATTTAATTTAGAAGATTTAGAAAACTCAAGCAAAAAGCTTGAAAACTTGCTTAATGATTGTAGAAATAAGATAGATGAACTGTTATCTATTCCAAATAAAACATATAAAAATTTCATATCTCCTTTTCAGGAAATTGGTGAAACAATAAATGAGTTTATAACTCCAATATTTCATATTGATTCTGTTGCAAACTCTGAACTTACATCAAAAGTATATGAAGAGTGCCTTCCTATTATCTCAAAATATGAAAGTGAAATAAGTCAAAATAATAATATTTATAGAGTATTAAAATTTATACAAAAAAATGAAGATGCTACTTTAAATAGTGTTCAAAAAAAAGTTTTAGAGAATGAAATAAGAGATTTTGAGCTATCTGGTTGTAATTTGGAAGATGATAAGAAAAAAAGACTAGAAGAGCTTGATTTAACTCTTAGTGAACTATCTCATAAATTTTCACAAAACTTATTAAAAGCTACAAACTCTTACTCTTTGGTAGTTGAAAACTTTGAAGATATAAAAGATATTGCAAATTCAGATTTGGAACTAGCAAGATTTGAAGAGGGCGGAAAAATAAAATATAAGTTTACTCTACAAATGCCTTCATATATACCTTTTATGACATATTGCACGAATAGAGTGTTAAGAGAAGAACTATATAAAGCTTATACAACAAGAGCAGCAGAAAATGGAAAAATCATAGAAGAGTTAATAAAACTTAAAGAGGAAAAGGTAAAAATATTAGGTTTTTCAAATTTTGCACAATACTCACTTGCAACAAAGATGGCTAAAACAGAAGATGAAGTGGTGAATTTCTTAAAAGAGTTAGGACATAAAGCAAAACCAAAAGCTATAAAAGAGTTTGAAGAGTTAAAGCTTATGGCACTTAATGACAAAGTAGAAGATTTTAGAGCAAGTGATGTTGCATTTTATAGCGAAAAACTAAAAAAAGCCCAGTATGATTTGGATGAAGAGTATTATAGACCATATTTCGAGAAGAGTTCTGTTCTTGTTGGATTCTTTGATTTTATAGATAAAATGTTTAATGTTAAGTTCACAAAAGCTACAAAAAATGCAAAAGCTTGGGATGAAAAAGTTGAAGTTTATGATTTAAGTGAAGATGGTAAAGCAATTGCAAGAATTTATATAGACCTTGAAGCAAGAGCAAACAAAAGAGGTGGTGCTTGGATGAATAATTGGCACTCACACTATAAAAATTTAGATGAAAAAATAAAATTACCAACAGCTTATATAGTTGGAAATTTCCCACAATCTTCAGATTTGATACCTTCTTTGTTAAGGCATAGTGATGTTGTAACTCTTTTTCATGAAATGGGACATGCTTTACATCATCTTTTAAGTAAGGTTGAGGAGCCATTTGTAAGTGGTATTGCTGGAGTTGCTTGGGATGTTGTAGAGTTTCCTTCACAGTTTTTGGAGTATTTTTCTTATGATAAAGAGGTTTTAAAGCTTTTTGCAAAGCATTATCAAACTGGTGAAACTTTAGATGATGAAGCTATAAATAGGCTTGTAAAAGCAAGAAATTTTCAATCATCAATGGCAACTCTAAGACAAATTGAGTTTGCTTTGTTTGATTTTAAACTATATCAAGAGTTATACAAAAAAGAAGATGAAATTCAAAATTTACTAGATAGTATTAGAGAAGAGTTTGCTGTAATAATTCCACCAAAATATAATAGATTTCAAAACGGATTTTCTCATATATTTGCTGGTGGATATAGTGCTGGATACTACTCTTACAAATGGGCTGAAGTTTTAAGCGCTGATGCTTTTTATATGTTTATTGAAAGTGGAAATGTATTTAACAAAGAGCTTGGAATGAAGTATAAAAATTGTGTCTTAAGCAAAGGAGGCTCATACAATATGGATAAGCTTTTCTATGATTTTGCACAAAGAGAGCCAAAAATTGACTCATTATTAAAAATCGATGGAATAATTTAGCTAAATTTTGCCATAATACGATTTTAATTTATATAACACATAAGGATTTAATCACTATGACAAATGCAGAGACAATTACAAAATTAAATAATGCTTTACAGACTCTAATAAAGGCTTACGAAGAGTTGCAAGGAGATAATAATAATTTAAAACAAAGAGTTGCAGAGCTTGAAGATGAAGTTTTAAATTTAGAGTTAGCAAAAGAGAGTTTAGAAGGTGATTTAACTAGCCTTAAATCAAACACAGAGCAAGATAAAACAAATATCTATTCAATGCTTGGAAAAATTGAGGATCTTTTAAATAAAAAAGATGATAAATTAGATTTTGTTTCACCAGTTGTAAGAACTGAGAAAAAAGAAGGGAAAAAAGAAGAAGATACAAAAGATGAAAATGAAGAGAGTATCGCTTTAGATGAAAGCGAAAATCTACTTAACTCTTTTGAGAATGTTTTAAACAAAAAAGATGAAGTAAAAGATGATAATAAATTAGATTTAACAAAAATGTCGTCATTATTAAATGGATTTCATAGTTAAAGATTAATATGATAGTTTCTGTTGATAAAGATTATATCTATAATTTTTTTGGTGTAAATGATTTTTTTACACTTGAAAAAATATTAGATAACTTTGCACCATCACTCTTGGAATATCATTTTCAAGATTTTTGTAATAGCTTTGAAGAGCTTATGTTTTTTAACAAAAAAGATGTAGAAAATAGCTTTTCGCAAGGTATATACACACTATTTTTAGATTATAATCAAAATCTTTTTTTAGAGGTAGAAGATAAAGTATCCGATGATTCTACTTCAACTTTATGGTAAAAGATAGCTCTTTTACCATTAAAATAAAGTAAGCAATAAAATACAATATTTTGCTTTTAAGCCTAAATTATAATTTTTTTTAATAAAATAGATATTAATTTTTTTTATTAGGAGAAAAGATGACTATAGGGAAAAAATTTAGTCTTATAAACATAACTGTTACAGTTACTGTTTTGCTTATTGGTTTTGTAGTTTTAAATAACTATAAAAATAGCTTAAAAGATGAAGTTTATAGTGATGTTATTGCAAACTTAAACTCTTTAGGGGAGCTTAGAATTGGCTCAAAACTTGATGTTGGTATATCAAATGCTACATCAATTGCAAATGATTCAAATATTCAAGAATCACTAGCTTCAAAAAATAGAGAGTTGGCTATTAAAACAATAGGCTCTTTAAGTAGTACTATGAAGGAACAAACTCCTTTTAAAAATATTCAAATTCATATACATACAGCAAATAATCACTCTTTTCTAAGATCATGGAAAGTAGCTGATTTTGGAGATGATTTAAGCTCTTTTAGAGCGAGTGTGGTAAAAGTAAATAGTGAAAAAAAAGCTATAAATGGTTTTGAAATTGGAAATGATGGTTTAAGTCTAAGAGCTGTTGTTCCTATTTTTCAAGATAAAACTCATGTTGGTTCTTTGGAATTTATGCAAGGAATAAACTCAGTTGCTATTGATTTTGATAAGGAAAATAAAGCTTTTTTACTTTTAATGGATAGCTCTTTGGCAACTTCTAAAATAAAAGATGAAGATAAAATAAATAACTATTTAATCTCTCAAAAGTTTAGAAATGATAATTTTATGGCAGATGTAAAAACTATTGATTTTGAAAAACTTTTGAAAGATAAATTTTTTATCTCTAAAGACTATTTTTACACATATATTGATGTAAATGATTTTTCTGGTAAAAAATTAGGAATTGCTTTGTTGGCTGATAGTTTACAAAATGTAGAAGAGTCAATTAATCAAGCCTCAAAAATAATTTATGCTGCTTTGATTATTCTTGCAATTGCTCTAGCTTTAACTATGATAATAACTTTAGTTAGTATGAAGAAAAATATTTTAGAACCAATATTTAAACTTAAAAATACAATAGATGATATAAAAAATAGCTCATCTACTAAAACAAGAATTGAAATTTTATCAAAAGATGAAATTGGAGATGTGGTTACAAGCTTTAACTTATATCTTGATTCTATTGAAAAAGGTTTGGTTCAAGACCAAAAAGTAATAGATGAGGCTAAAGATATTATTGAAAAGGTAAATGCAGGACTATTTAATGATAGTATAAAAGGTCGAGCAAACTCTTCTAGTGTTGATTCTTTAGTTGCTGAGATAAATAATATGATTTCTAAAACTCAAACAAATCTAAATTTAGTAACTGATAGTTTAATAGCTCTTTCTCATGCAAAATTTGATTATCAGGTTCCTACGGTGTCAAATGTTACAGGCGTTATAGCTTCACTTTTAAATGGTATTAAAGTTACACAATCTAGCTTAAATGAGATTATGTGCTTAATAGAAAAATCAACTATTGAATTAAGTGATAGTTCAAAAGAGCTAGAAAGTGCAAGTAGAAGCTTGAGTGAATCATCAAATATTCAAGCTGCTAGTCTTGAAGAGACAGCAGCCGCAATAGAAGAGATAAGTGCAACAATTACAAGAAGCAATGAAAATGCTTCGAATATGGCAAAATATGCACAAAATGTTACAAAATCAACAAACAAAGGAATAGAACTAGCAAGACAAACAGCCACTTCTATGGATGAGATAAATAAAGAAGTTTTACAAATAAACGAGGCAATATCGATTATTGATAATATTGCATTCCAAACAAATATTCTATCTTTAAATGCAGCCGTTGAAGCAGCAACTGCTGGAGAAGCTGGAAAAGGATTTGCTGT
>CAYQFC010000017.1:0-12296 GCA_964416585.1 uncultured Aliarcobacter sp. | reverse complement strand
TTGAACCACCAGTTGCCATCATCTCAATAGCACAACAAGCAAGTCCATAAGTCATAGGCCAAAGTGAGTTGCTTCTTCCAAAATTAACTATTTTATCGATAGTTGTTAGTTTTATAGCAGCTCCATTGTCTTGAAAATAGTTTATTTTATGCTGTGCCACTCTAAAGCTCCTTTTTTCCAAGCATATAAAAATCCAATTGCAAGAATAAGCAAAAACATAAGCATTTCAACAAAACCAAACCAAGCCAAAGTTTTAAAGTTTATAGCCCAAGGAAACATAAAAATAATCTCAACATCAAAAAGTATAAATAAAAGTGCTACTAAATAAAATTGTGTTGATATTTTATTTGCTTGTTTTGTAGGTTCAACTCCGCACTCATATGTTGTTGTTTTTAGTTTTTCAGTATTCAATCTAGCTATTTTTCTACTTATAAATCTATATAAAACTAAAGCTGTTCCAAAAACTGTAAAGCTTAAAACAAACATCATAAAAGCCCCAAAATATGGGTGTGAAAAATCTATATGAGTCATAATTTACCTTTAAAAAAATCCAACTTTATTTTCACTATCAAACTGCCCTTTTTTCTCTTTACTTATTTGCTCTTCAAAATCTTTTAGAGTAAAAATTGCATCATCTAAAACCGCAAGTTTATAAGCAGTATTTTTTATAACCAGCTCTATTTGACCACCTGTTAGCTCATATGAAGCAATTTTTTCTATATCAAAATCTTTCTCCAATGGAAGAGTAATTGGAAGTAGTTTTTTCCATAAAGCAACTCTTTGCTCTTTATTTGGTTTTAAAAACTCTATTTTATAGTTAAATCTTCTTGAAAATGCTTTATCAAGATTTTCAAGTAAATTTGTAGTTGCTATTAAAATTCCATCAAATTTTTCTATCTGTTCTAGAAATATATTTTGCATTTGATTATGCATTTTATCGGCACTACTACTTGAACCAGAACTTCGTGAACTCAAAAACTGATCAGCTTCATTTAAAAGTAGTACTGGTTCGCTTTTTGTCTGCTCTTTTATCTCGTTGTATTTTTCAAATATATTTCGTACATTTTTTTCACTCTCACCAATATACATAGATAATATTTTTGAACAATCAAAACTTAAAACCTCTTTTTTAAGGCTTCTTGCAAGAGCTAAAGCTGTAAGAGTTTTTCCAGTTCCTGCAACTCCATAAAAAATTATTTTTGCATCAATTCCTCTTTTTTTATCTTTTATTCCCCAAGATTTAAGCCTGTTTATCACATTTTTATCAACTTGCCTTAATAGAGCATCTAAAGTCTCTTTTGTTTTTGGAGCCAAAACTACATCATCTAAAGTTTTATTTGTGCTAGTTAGTTCAAAAATCTCTTGCTCTTTTATTATGCTATCTAGCTTTATTTTTGTAACACTTGAACCCTTTTTTGTTGGGTGTGAAATTTTATATAAAACTTCATCTGGAATATAAAAATTTCTATTAATTCCACCAAAAGGTGTCAAAACTTCATCGTAATCGATTAGATTTTTTGAGATTAAAACAGAACTTTCTTCCAAAAGACTTCTATATTTTATCTTCTCATAATCATCATTTGAGATTAAATCTATTAGATAATTCATCTCTCTTAAGGTACCATCTCCACCACTATACTCCTCTTTTAAAAGTGCTAAAAAAAGAGTTTGTTCCTGAATACTTAAGATATTTTCTTTAAAAAAGTCTTCAAGCATAATAGGATTTGTTGTTGCTTTTATTCTATCTTTTATTCTATTTTCTAGTAGAGCTTGTTTTGTTTTTAATCTATTAAAGCTAGGACTATTTGCATCAAAATTTCTCTTTACAACATTTAGTTGTTGAGCTAAATCTATTTTTAAAAATTGATCTTGTAAATATTCAAGGTGGTCACCATAATTTTTTATTTCAGGCAAAATAAAATCACTAGTTCCGCTCTCTAGCATTTTTAAATAAGAGCTTGAAAGTGTTATGTTTGAGTTAATTAACTCTAGTTTTGAAGCCTCATTTAGCTTTACTTGATCAAATGAAGCTTGTATTATCCAGCCATATTCCAAAAGAGATTTTATAATATCAAGCTTTTCTAAGTGTTCATATTTTTCTATGCTATAAAATTGACCTAAAACATCAATTACATTTAAAATATCTCTTCCATTTATATACTCTTTTGATAGAAATTGTAAAATTTTTGCTTCATCAATAGTGCATTTTAATTGTTCATAAAACTTTGTTTTCTCTATATTTTTTGCTTTTAAAAACTCAATTACTTCTAGCATATACCCTCAAATATTTATAATTATCTTTATATATTATCTTTTTATCTCTTAACTGCAAATGAATAAAAAAATGATAAAATAACTGCATTTTAAAAAAAGAAGAGATAAAAGAGGAAAAATGACTAGAATTTTAAAACCATTAGCACTTAGTTTAGCTATATTTTTTTTAGCAGGATGTTCAAGTAGTCAAAAGATAATTGAAGCCGTTGATAATGAAAGAGCAATTGTAAATGAGTGTAAAAATTCAAATATAAATGTTGAGCTCGATTGTTATGATTTAATTGCACATAAAAATACAATTGCGCAGTTAAGACTTGGAATAAATGCAAAATATAAAGGTAATTTTGCTGAAGCAAAAGATAGATATGAAATAGCAAAAAAACAGAAAAACTTTTATGCAAATGCACTTTTAGCAGATTTATATGTAAATGGTTTTGGTGTTGAAATGGATGAAAAAAAAGCGATATCTTTATTGAAAGAGACAAGGAAAAGCGATCCAATCGCAGCATATAAATTAGCAATGTTCTATTTACTTGATAATGATGTTAGTGATGCTATTTCGCTTTTAGAATTTGCTGGTGAAAATGGAGTTAAAGATGCACAAAAACAACTTGTAATTATCTACTCTAATGGACAATATGTAGATCCAGATTTTGATAAAAATAGTTATTGGCAATCAAAATTGGATGAAAATAATAGAGATTTTACAAAAGAAATTTACGGAAGATAGATGAAAAAAAATATATTAATTTCAATAGCTTTGGCATCTATTTTTACAGCTTGTTCTGTAAAAATGCCAGAAATGCTTAGTTTTGGCTCTTCTTTGAATTATGAAGAGATTTTAAATGAAGCAAATTTATGCAAAATAAAAGAGAAAGATAGTGAGAAATTATCTTGTTATAAAAAAATAGAGCATACAAATAGTTTTGCTCAAATAAGACTTGGGACTTATTATGCTGATAAAAAAGATTATACAAATGCAATAAAATATCTAAATTTAGCAAAGAAAAGTGGGAATTTATATGCAAACTTACCAATCTCTTTTTTGTATTATAAGGGCGATGGTGTAGCAAAAGATATAAATAGATCTTTTGAACTTTTAAATGAATCAAGCGAAGTTGATCCAGTTGCTGCTTATCAACTTTCAAGATTTTATCTTCAAGGAATTAATACAAAAGTTGATACAGAAAAAGGTATAAAACTTTTGGAGTTTGCAGGAGAAAAAGGTCTTAGACAAGCTCAAGAGATGTTGGCAAATATTTACAAAACAGGTTTGTTTGATGAGCCAAAAGATGGTGTGAAATATAATTTTTGGCAAAAAAAATATAAGAGTAATATAGAAGATAATAATCATAAAATATATGTTTTATAAGCTTTAAAAGGTCGCAAAATTTTTTAAAGAGCTAAAAAATGATAAAAAGTAATATTTTTGCTGGTCTTACTGTTGGAATAATTGCACTACCATTATCAATGGCACTTGCAATTGCAACAGGAGTTCCCCCACAATTAGGTCTTTATACGGCAATTATTGCAGGTATTTTTGCTGCACTTTTTGGAAGTAGTAAGGTAAATATATCTGGTCCAACTGCTGCTTTTATTGTTATTTTAATCCCAATAGTTCAAGAGTTTGGAATAACGGGACTTCTTTTGTGTGGTTTAATTTCTGGTTTTATTTTGATACTTGTTGGGCTTTTTAAGTTGGGAGATTTAATAGAGCTTGTGCCTTACCCTGTAACTGTTGGTTTTACATCAGGAATTGCTGTTGTTATTGCAACTTTTCAGATAAAAGACTTTTTTGGTCTTACTATTTCTAATTTTACAGGAACTTATATTGATAAAATTGTGCTTTTATGGGAAGGTTTTTCTAGTTTTAATATCTATGAGTTTTTAACAGCAAGTGCTACATTATTTATTTTGATTTTATGGAAAAAAACAAAAAGTAAAATACCAGCTGCTTTGATTGCTTTGGGAATTGTTACACTTTTCGTTGCTTATTTTAATCATAAATTTTCTTTAAATATATCAACAATAAACTCAACATTTACCTATGATATAGCAGGAAATAGTGGAAGTGGAATTCCACCTATTGCTTTACAATTCTCACTTCCTTGGTCTTTTTTGGCTCCACATGAGATAAATTTTGATTTATTCCTAAAGCTTCTTCCACACTCAATTGCTATTGCAATTTTAGGTGCTTTAGAGAGTTTATTATGTGCTGTTATTAGTGATGGAATGACAGGAAATAAAACAGATCCAAACAAAGAGTTAATAGGACAAGGAATTGCAAATATTATTGTTCCATTTTTTGGAGGAATTCCAGCAACTGCGGCAATTGCAAGAACTGTTGCAAATGTAAATTCAGGTGGAAGCAGTAAGTTATCAAGTATTGTACACTCTTTATTTATTTTGGTTTCAATTTTATTTATAGCCCCTTATATCTCATATCTTCCTATGGCTGGACTATCTGCACTTTTATTAATAGTTGCTTGGAATATGAGCGAAATTAAGCACTTTGCAAATATTTTAAAAACGGCTCCAAAAGATGATATTTATGTATTGCTTACTTGTTTTTCTTTGACTGTTTTAATAGATATGCAAGTTGCTGTTGCTGTTGGAATTGGTTTGGCTTCTGTTTTATTTATTAAAAGAACAATTGATCTGTATTCAATTGAACTAATAAATAGTAATGAAACCACCTATCCAGATTTACCAAAAGAGGTTTTAATTTATAGCATAAATGGACCTATGTTCTTTGGAGCAGCTCAAAAGGCTCTAAAAACTTTAATAAATATTAATGAAAATAAAAATATTGTTATATTAGATATGAAAAATGTATCAATAATTGATATGACTGCTATGGTTGCACTAAAATCAATAATAGATACTTTCAAGTCAAAAAATAAGAAAATAATATTCTCAGGACTTAGTCAAAGAGTACTTAAAAAACTAGAACGTGCAAAATTTGATTATGTTACTAGTTTTTCAAACATGGAAGACTCTATTGAGTATGCAAAACATCTTTCAAATGTTATGGGTGAGTAAACTCAAAGATTGATGTTTCGCCAAAGATTTAGCTATTTTCTATTTCAAAAAAGTATTTAATATCTATTTCCAATATTTTTGATATTTTTGCAAGGTGCTTTATATTAAAGTGGTGATTATTTTTCTAATTTCAGCTCTTCCTAAATAAGCGGCTCCATTCATACCTATTTCAAGTGCAAGTTGAAGTTGTGAATAGCCCTTTTTTTCTCTATATTTTTTTACATTTTTTGATACTATATCCAATATCTCATCACTATATTTATCTAAATCAATGTATAAATTATTCAAATGCTATCCTAACGACATATATATCTAAGGTTTGGATAATATAATTTTTGTTATTATTAAAATAACAACTAATATATTATTTTTTAGGGAGAACTACTTGAAAGAAACTTTGGAAGATGAGAATTATATCTCTTTAATTGAAATTATTATCTCAAAAAATAGTGATAAAAAATATGATGAAATATGTGATTTGTTTGAAAAGCTAGTAGAAAAAGGTTTTATTGATAGAGATTTCTTTTATACAATCAAAGGAAATGGATATTTTCTTGAAATTGTAGATAGATATAGAAAGGATAACATTAGCTCTTAATTTTAATAAATTGTAAAACATAAGATAAAAAACCAAGTGAAATTTTTGTTATAAATTTTGGATTTATTTATCTTATTTTATTTTTTCTAATATAACTACTCTATAAAACTATATAAAGTTTCTATCTCTTTTGCCCAAATTGTTTCATCTATTGTTTCAAGAATTAAAGGAATATCATCCATTCTAGAATCGTTTGCCAAAAACTTAAAACTATCCCAACCAATTTGCCCAGCACCTAAACTATCGTGCCTATCAACACGGCTTCCAAGCTCTGGCTTTGAGTCATTTATATGCATTCCAGCTAGATATTCAAAGCCTACAATTTTGCCAAAGCTATCCCATGTTTTTTCATAAGTCTCTTTTGTTCTAATATCATAACCAGCTGTAAACATATGGCAAGTATCAATACATACACCAACTCTAGTTTTATCTTCAATTTTATCAATAATATAAGCTAAATGTTCAAATTTATATCCCAAATTACTTCCTTGACCAGCTGTATTTTCAAGTACAAGTTTTACACCACTTGTTTTATCCAAAGTTCTATTCATAGACTCAATAATATTATCCAAGCACTCCTCTTCGCTTATTTTTCTAAGATGGCTTCCTGGATGAAAATTTAATCTATCAAGGGCTAAAATTTCACATCTTTGAACTTCATCAATGAAGCTGTTTAGAGATTTTTCTCTAGCTTCGCTATCTGGATGACCTAAGTTTATAAGATATGAGTCGTGTGGTAAGATATGTTTTGTCTCTATTTTACTAAGTTCAAGATTTTTAAACCATAGATCTATTGTTTTATTATCAAGTGCTTTTGCACTCCATTGTCTTTGATTTTTTGTAAATAGTGCAAAAGCTTTTGCTCCAATTTCAATTGCATTTAAGGGTGCATTAAAAACTCCACCACTAGCACTTACATGAGCTCCAAAATATTTCATAAAAACTCCTAATAATTTCAAAAAGTAACATATATAAACACTATAAAAAAGAATTTCATAGATAATTGTTACTTTTTATCATATCCTAAAAGAGCTAAGTATAGAATCGGGAAATATTATTCTGTCCAAATTAATACAAAATTTGAACTAACAAACAAATAAAAACAAAAGGTTTATTTTAAATGAAGAGAGTCGTTATAATCGGTGGTGGGTATGCAGGAATATATGCATTAAGTGAGTTAGTAAAAAATAAAAATATAAAAATTACTTTAATAGATAAACATACATATCACAATTTACAACCTGAAGTTTATGATTTAATAGCAAATAACTCAACATTTGCAGATGTTACAATAGATTTAACAACACTTTGCAAAGGTTTTGATCATGATCATTTGGATTTTAAAAATTTAAAAGTAAGAAAAATTGATCAAGAAGCAAAAAAAATATATACAGAAGAGCAAGAGATTGTAGAGTTTGATTATCTAATTATGGCAGCAGGAACAAGAACATTTTTTCCAAACCAAATCCCAGGACTTAATAATGCTGATGATATTAAAAAGCTACATAGAGCAATTACATTTAAGCAGAGTTTTGAAAGACAGCTCTTTGAAAAAGTAAGAGATGAGGTTAAGCAGTGTGCTGATACGCATATTGTTGTTGTTGGAGCTGGACTTTCAGGTGTTGAAATAGCAGCTGAGATGGCATATTATTCAAATAAATTTTTCAAAAGGGGTAATTTCTCTTGTGATAATTTAAAAATTTCATTAATTAGTAGTTCATCATCAATTTTGCCTGGATTAAAACAAGATTTAATCAATATTTCTCAAAAAAGATTAAAAGATTTAGGAATAAATGTTATTACTGGAATTAAACTTCAAGAGGTTGGAGATGGTTTTTGTAAGTTTTCAAATGGAACAAGCATAAATCACTCTTTTGTAATCTTCACTGGAGGAATTGAAGCTTCTACAATATCAAGTGAGCTTGATGTTGCAAGAAATGGAAGAGGACAAATTATTGTAAATGAGTTTATGCAAACAGATAAATTTGAAAATATATTTGCTGTTGGAGATATTGCTGAGATTAAAAATTGCAATGGCGAAGTAATGCCTCCAAATGTAACAATTGCAAGAATTAGTGGAGCAAATGCAGGTATAAATGTTTTAAGATTAATGGATGGAAGACCTTTAATAAAATGTAATCCAAAATTAGATGGAATTTTAATTGCTCTTGGTGGAAAATTTGCAGCAGGAGATATTTATGGTCTTTTAACTGTAAAAGGAAGATTAGCTTATGAAATTAAAAAATATGTATTTAGTTCATACAGAAGACCTTTGTTAAAACTAATCAAGAAAGGTTATGCAAAACTAAAAAGATTATAGGATTTTTTTGCTAGTATAAGAAAAATCTTATAAGGTCAATAATGTATAAAGATAGGTTCTCGAAAATTGGATATATTTTAGCAATTGCAGGAAGTGCAATTGGGCTTGGTAATATTTGGAAATTTCCATATATTACAGGAGCAAATGGTGGAGGTGCATTTGTTTTAGTTTTTTTATTGGCAGTTTTTTCTATTGGAATTTCAATATTTTTAGCAGAAATTATTTTAGGAAAGATTGTAAAAAAAGATGCAGTTACTACTTTTGAAACTTTAGCACCAAAAAACCATAAATACCTGAAATATATAGGATTTTCCTTTATTACAGGGGTTTTAATAATCTCCTTTTATCCAATTGTAATTGCTTGGATTTTGCACTATATTGTTTTAAGTTTTGAAAGCCTTCCAAATAGTGTTTCAAGTGCTGAGAGTTATTTTAATAATTATATTAGTTTTAGTTTAGCTTCTCAAATATTTTATTTCTCTTTAGTGTTTTTTTCTATAGCTTTTATTATTTCAAAAGGGATAAAAGAGGGTATAGAAAAGCTTAACAATAGCCTAATTCCTGCACTATTTTTGATTTTTTTATTTATGCTTTTGTACTCCTTTACTCTTGATGGTTTTTCAAAAGCCTTTACTTTTATGTTTTATCCTGATTTTGAAAACTTTAACACAAGTTCTATTTTAGTAGCCGTTGGACATGCATTTTTTTGTTTATCTGTTGGAGTTGCTACTATTTTGACATATTCAAGCTCTATTAGTGATGATACACATATTCTTAAAGCCACAGTTTTTGTCGTAATTATGGATATTTTAACAGCTTTTGTATCAGGACTTATAATTTTTTCTATAATTTTTAGTGCAGATGCAAGTCCTGATAAAGGTGCTGGTCTTGTATTTATTACTCTTCCTGCTATTTTTTATGAAATGGGAGCAGCTGGAACTGTTTTTGCAATAGCATTTTTTATAGCTTTAGCATTTGCTGCTATTACATCTGCTGTATCTATGGTGGAACCTGCTGTAATGTATCTAATTGAAAGAAGAGGGTTTAAAAGGCTAAAAGCTACTCTTACAATTTGTATTAGTGCTTACATTTTAGGACTTGTTGCGATTTTATCTATGTCAAATGAGTTTTCAACTTATCTTAGTTTTGCTGGAAAAAATGTTTTTGATATTTTGGATTTTTTTACAAGTGCAATTTTAATGCCTCTTGGTGGTATAGCAATAGCTTTATTTGTGGGATATATTATGGATAAAGAGCAGGTAAAAAATGCTTTAAAACCATATATGGGTGAGATTTTATTTGCCTGTTGGCTGTTTGTTTTGAGATATTTAACACCAATATTTATATTTGCATTAATGTTAAAAGAGATTGGAATTTTAAATTTCTAATCTCTTATAATCTTAATTAAAATACCATTTTCGCTATCTTTGTGAATTATCTCTTTATCTTCTTTATCAAAAAGATTCTTTAAAAAATTCTTTGGATAAGTAGGGCTTAAATTCTCTTTATTAAAAACTTCTATATCTTGGCATTTAAATGTACTTTTACAAACCTTATCTTCATATATTTTCATATCCAAAACAGCAACTCCAGCACTAAAAATCTGTACTTGTGTATAATCTTTATATTTAAAAATAAAGCCTTTATCGTGAAATTTCATTTTTGGAGTTTTAAATAAAATTGTTGCACTATTTGAGCTTAATTGAGGCTCTTTTTGGCTACAACCAGTGATGAAAAATAGAATAATTGTTAAGAATAGTATGTTTTTTATGGGAAATCCTTTATTTAAAAATTTTTAACTATAATTATACCTTATTTTATATTTCAAAGGTTTTTATGCTTGTTCATATTTGTTGTGCAGTTGATAGCCACTATTTTTTAGAAAAAATTCAAGAAGAGTATCCAGATGAAAAACTTATAGGCTATTTTTATGACCCAAATATTCATCCATATAGTGAATATAGGCTTAGATATTTGGATGTTGAATACTCTTGCAATAAATTAGGAATTCCACTTATTGAAGGTCCTTATAATCTTGAAGAGTGGTTAAAAAAAGTCAAAGGAATGGAGCATCTGCCTGAAAAAGGTGATCGTTGTACGGTTTGCTATGATGATAGGCTTGATAATAGTGTTCAAAAAGCAATAGAGCTGGGTCATGATAAATTCACAACAACCTTGCTTATATCTCCAAAAAAATCTCAAGAAAAACTAGCAATTATTGGAAATAATCTTTTTAAAAAAACTGGAGTAGAGTTTATTTTCAAAGATTATAGAAGTGGAAATGGTGCAGAAATCCAAGGGCTTAGAGTAAAAGAGAATAGTCTTTATAGACAAAATTATTGTGGATGTCTATTTGGATTAACAGCTCAAAGAGAGCATCAAAAAAAGATTATGGATGAGATGTTTAATCCTATTTCAAATCAAATAATGCCTGAATCAATAGAAGAGCGACTTGAACTTTATAAAAGAAGAAATGCTTTTGAAGATGAAAAAAAAGAGTACAAAATAATCAAACAAAAGTTCTTAAATTACAGGCTTTTAAGTGGAAAAGTTGTAGTAAATAAGGAAGTTATTCCTTCATATATTTTTGCTTACTCAGTTATAAATTCTAAAGGATTTGCAAATGCAAAAGTTGAATTTGAAAAAGATGAAATTTATTATTTTAATCGTGATGAGATAAAATTTATAACTCTAAAAACTTTTAATAATTTTGCAAAAACAAATTATCAATCCACAAAAGAGCTTATTTTTAACCCTTTAAATTTTGAAGATGAATTAAAATTGAGATTAAAAATTTTAAAAAATCCTTTTGATTTAAGTGCTTTAATTGTTGTTGATGAAATTGTTGATGCAAAATACGAAATTTATATAAATAGCACGACCTATGAAGATGTAAAAGAAGAGATAGTATGAAAATTTTAGTTAGTGCCATGGAGACTTCATCAAATATTCATTTAAAAGAGTTAAAAAAACATTTAGATGATGATATTGAGTTTGTTGGGGTTTTTGATAAAGAGTTAGGAGAGCCACTTTATGATTTAAGTTCATTGGCAATTATGGGATTTGTTGATGCTATTAAAAAACTTAGATTTTTTTTCCGCCTTAGAGATGAGCTTGTTGAGTTAGCAAAAGATTGTGATAAGGTTTTACTTCTTGATAGTAGTGGTTTTAATCTTCCTTTGGCAAAAAAATTAAGACAAACTTATCCAAATCTTGAGATTATTTATTATATCTTGCCACAAGCTTGGGCTTGGAAACAAAAAAGAGTAATTGCTCTTGAAAAATATTGTACAAAACTTTGTTCAATTTTGCCTTTTGAGAGTGATATTTATAATGACAAAGAGAAAATAACTTATGTCGGACACCCTTTGCTTGATGAAATTAAAGAGTTTAAATCTGAACTTTCAAATTCAGGAAAAATAGTTTTTATGCCAGGAAGTAGAAAAACAGAAATTACAAATCTAATGCCGATTTTCAAAGAGTTAATCAAAAAAATCCCAAATAAAGAGTATATTTTAGTAATTCCACCAAAATTTGATGATGAGTATATTAAAAAAACTTATGAAGATATTTCACAATTTACAATTTCAAAAAATGCCCACGAAGCTTTAAATAAAGCCGAATATGCTTTTATTTGCTCAGGAACTGCAACTCTTGAAGCTGCACTAATTGGTACACCTTTTACCCTTTCATATATTGCAAAAAAAATAGATTTCTTTATAGGAAAAACTTTTATAAAACTAAATTTTATAGGGTTAGCAAATATTTTCTTTGAAAAAATGGGAAAAAAACAGCTTCATAGTGAATTTTTACAAGAAGAAGTAACAATAAATAATCTTTATAATGATTATATTACTTTAAATAAAGATGAGTTTTTTGCGAATTCAAGGCTTCTTAGGGAGTATTTAAAAGAGGGTAGCTCTTTGAATGTTGCAAAAATTATAAAAAACTAAAGTAGTTTTAGATATAATCTTCAACTTTAGCAATTTTAAATTCAGGAATACAAATGTTTGATATTATACAAATTCAAGAGATTTTACCTCACAGATACCCACTTTTATT